>JAHBSN010000040.1 GCA_019639095.1 Actinomycetota bacterium | reverse complement strand
GGCACCGGCGGCACCTTCCCGATCGTCACCCGCGGCCAGGGCGGGGCCCGGCGGTGGGGCCTCGAGGCGGTAATGCTGGCGGCGGGCACCAACGTCGAGTGGCTCCGCGACGACCTCGGGATCATCGACTCCGCCGCCCACTCCCACGAGGTGGCCGCCGCGTGCGCCGACAGCGGCGGGGTCGCCTACGTGCCCGCCCTGCTCGGCCTGGGCACGCCCACGTGGGACTACGGCGCTCGCGGCGCCCTCCTCGGGCTCACGCGTGGCAGCGGCCGGCCCCAGATCGTGCGAGCGGTGCTCGAGGGCGTCGCCCAGCGAGCCGCCGACCTCGTGGCGGCGGCCGAGACCGACGGCGGCGTGACCATCGCCTCCCTGCGGGTGGACGGCGGCATGTCGGCCAACCCCACGTTCGTGCAGGCCCTGGCCGACGCCACCGCCCGTCCCGTGGAGGTGTCCCCCGAGCGCGAGGCCACCACCCTCGGCGGGGCGTTCGCCGCCGGCCTGGCGCTCGGCGCGTGGGCCGACGACGACGACATCGCCGCCACCTGGGCGCCCACCGAGGTGGTGGAGCCGGTGGGCTCGTTCGACCGGGAGCGCTGGGCGGACACCCTGGCCCGGGCCGAGCGCTGGTTCCCCGACCTGTCGGCCATCTCCTTCTGAGCTGATCCCGCCCCGTCACTTGGACTCGGACCACCCGCGATGACCACACTTCCCCCAGACGTTCTGCAACACCCAGGGCCGACCCCAGGAGGAACCCGCGTGTCGATCGACCCCACGGAGGCCACGGCCGCCGCGACCACCCGCCGGACCTTCCTGGCGCGGGCCGCCTTCGGCGGCGCCCTGGTCGGCGTGGCCACCGCCGGACCGCTCCGCTCCATGTTGGGGGTGGCCGGTGCCCAGGAGGCCGAGCTCGACGCCGACGAGGGCCTGGAGAACGACGCCTTCGCCGCCCTGGCGGTCCCGCTCGAGATGGCCGCCGTGCAGGCCTACCAGGCCGCGCTGGAGACCAGCTCGCTCGACGCCGACACCACCACCACCGCCCGGATGTTCCAGACCCACCACCAGACCGTGGTGGATGCGCTCACCCCCCTCCTGGCCGAGGGCTCGGCCACCCCGCGGCCCGACGAGACCGTGATGTCGACCACCGTGGCCGCCATCGAGGGCAACGCCGACCAGACCGCCATCCTCACCAGCCTCTCCGAGCTGGAGGACGTGCTGGCCGCCACGCACCTCTACGCCGTCGGCAGCCTCGACGACAACAGCCTGGCCAAGACCGTGGCGCAGGTGCTCGCCGTCGAGTCGCAGCAGGCCGTCGCCCTCGGCCGCGCCGCCGACATCGATCTCACCGAGCTCACGCCCGACGAGGCCAGCACCGCCGGCGCCCGCACCGGGTTCGCCGAGGCGGCCGCCGCCGCCACGACCACGACCACCACCACCACGACGGAGGCCGGGAACTGATGGCCGAGCACACGACCACCGAGGGCACCACGCGCCGCAGCGTCCTGCGGGCCGGAGGCCTCGGCCTCGGCGCCGCCTTCCTCGCCGCCTGCTCGGCCGACATCCAGTCCGGCGGCATCGCCGGCACCCCGGCGTCGAGCACCAGCACCCCGGCCACGGTGCCCACCACGGTCCCCTCGGCCGCCGCCCTCGCCGGCGACGCCACCCAGCTCCGCACCGCGGCCTCGGTGGAGCTGCTCGTGGCCGACCTCTACACCGAGTACGGCCCCAAGCTCACCGACCCGGCGTTCGTGGACCACGCCGCCCGCTTCGCCGAGGCCCACTCGGCCGCCGCCGAGGTGTACCTGGCCGCGCTCGAGGAGGCCGTGGCCGCCGAGGAGGCCGCCGCCGAGGCCGGCGCGACCACCACGACCACCGAGCCCGTGGCGCCGAACCCCTACCTCGAGGAGAACTTCGTCGGCCCGGCCCAGGAGGGCCTCGTCGACGACGTGACGATCCTCAACTTCCTGCGGGCGGCGGAGAGCACCATCACCGCCAACGCCATCAACGCCGTGGGCGTGTTCACCAAGGCCGAGTGGCGCCAGCAGGCCATGGCCTTCGGGGCCGCCTCCGCCCGGCGGGTCACGGTGCTGGACAACGCCGGCCAGGGCTCGGTGCCCACCAGCGCGTTCTACCCGCTCACCGACCTGATGCCGAACGACGCGTTCCTCACCGGCGAGACGACCACCACCACCGAGGCGGCCGACGCCGCGGGCGGCGCCGACACGACCACCACCACCGTCGCCGGCGGCTGATCGCCGCTTCCCGGCCCTCGGGGGCCGGCAGGTAGGATGGCGCCGACGATGAGTCGGCCGGGTGGCCGCGGTGGTCGCTCCGCTCCGGCGGGGAGGCCGTCGAGGAAGGTCGGGGCTCCACAGGGCAACGGTGCTGGCGAGAGCCAGGCGGGGGCGACCTCGCGGACCGGGCAACAGAGAACAGACCGCCGATGGCCGGGGCGACCCGGCACAGGCAAGGGTGAAACGGTGCGGTAAGAGCGCACCATCGGCCGGGGCGACCCGGTCGGATGGCAACCCCCACCGGGAGCAAGGCCGAACAGAGGGCAGGGCGGCCCGTCCGCTCCTCGCACGAGGAACCCTCAGGTGGGCCGCACAGATGGATGGTCACCGAACCGGTGTCCCGCAAGGGCCCGGGGAACAGAACCCCGCCTACAGGCCGGCTCATCGTCACCCATCCGCGCCGTGGACGGGCGAGCGGTCACGCCCATGGCCTACCGTGGCCGGGCGAGCGGCGGCGGATCCGCTCGGTGGGGAGGTCGACGTTGGCAGCGGTGGGCCCAGGGGTCTGCGACGAGTGCGAGGTGTGCGCCACGGTCTCGGCCGACGTCGCCGCCACGCTCGAGGCCAGCCCGCCGGCACCGACCACACGGGGCCGACGTGGTCGCCGTCGACGGTCGCCGTGCGACCGCTGCGGCCACCCGATGCGCCTGCACGGGCCCGGTTCGGGCCATGCCCCGGTGGTGGTGGCGCCCCTTCCGATCGACCTGCCGACGGTCCCGACGCCCGCTCCCGAGCCTGACGTCGCCGACCCGATCGACGAGCCCCCGCCGGCTCCGATCGAGGCCGATCCCGCCGCCGTCGTCGCCGGCGCGGCCCTCGACGATCCCCCCGCCCCGGCGGCTCCCACGTCGGGCGAGCTGCTCGTCGAGCGGATCCGCGCCCTCACCGAGCTCTACCGGAGCGGGATGCTCGACGACGAGGAGTTCGCCGCCGCCAAGGCCCTCGTCCTGCGCGACCAGACGCCCTGACCAGGCGGTCCCCCTCGGCCGCGGCGGCGTCGGCGCGCCCGACCGAGGCGAACTCCACGCGCGAGATCGGCGCGAACGCGGCTGGGGCACCGCACATTCGCATCGGCCTACCTACTGGTAGGTAGGCTGGGGGTGAGACGGTCGAGACAGGACGGATCTGTGACCCCCACCGCTGCACCCCCCGCCCCCGCCGAGGCCGCCTCGGCCACGCCCACCGGCCTCAAGCCGGTGCTGGAGGTGATCCCGCCGCACTGCTACGAGCGGTCCACGGCCCGGGGCCTCGGCCTGTTCGCCCGGGACCTCGCCATCTACGGCCTGGCCGTGTGGGGGCTGCTGTCCACGAACAACCCTCTGCTGCTCGTGCCGCTGTGGTTGCTGGCCGGCGCCATCGTGGCGGGGCTGTTCGTGCTCGGCCACGACGCCGCCCACAAGGCGCTGTTCGACTCCGACCGGCTCAACTCGATCGTCGCCACCGTGGCGTTCCTGCCGTCGCTGCACGCCGCCGAGCTCTGGCGCTACGGGCACAACCGGGTCCACCACGGACACACCCTCAAGCAGGGCATCGACTTCGTGTGGCACCCCCTCACCGTGGAGGAGTACGAGGCGCTCAGCGGCTTCGAGAAGGCCCGCCACCGCCTCGAGTGGGGCCCCTTCGGCGCCGGCGCCTACTACTTCCGTGAGGTGTGGCTGAACAAGATGGTCCGATTCAGCCCGCCGGCGCGCTGGGCCAAGGCCATGCGCCGGGACCAGGCCATCGTCACCCTGTTCGCCCTCGGCACGCTGGTCGCCCTGGTGGCCACGAGCGGCCCGATCGGGATCTGGACCTGGACCAAGGTCGTGGTGATCCCGTTCCTGCTCTTCTGCCAGGCCATCGGCTGGGTGGTGCACGTCCAGCACATCGCCCCCGACATCCGCTGGTGGACCCGGCGGGACTGGAACCGGTTCCGCGGCCAGGTGGAGGGCACCACGATCCTGTGGGGGCCGCCCGGCTGGGACCTCCTCTTCCACTGGATCATGGTCCACATCCCCCACCACGTGGACATGGCCATCCCCTGCTACCGGCTCCCCGAGGCGGCGAAGGCCATCGCCGAGGCGTTCCCGGACGAGGTCGACCAGCGCCCGATCCGCGTCGGGGACTACGTGGCGTCCACCCGGGCGTGCAAGCTCTACGACTGGGACGCCGGCCACTGGGTGGGCTACCCGACCCGCCGCACCGCCTGAGCCGCCTCGCTACGCTGCGCCCCCCATGGGGGGCGGGGCGAGGGAGACCCACACGGCCGACGGGCTGCTCGTGGTCTCGCGCCTCCCCGGTCGCCACTGGCCGCTGCTCGCCCTCGGCGCGGTCATGGGCGGCGTGCCGCTCGCCCGGGCGATCGACGGGCCGGGCGGGCTGGCCGCACCCACCGCGACGTCGTTCCTCATGGCCGCGCTCGGCGTGGCGGTGCTCGGCTACTGGCTGATGCTCCGCACGGTGGACGAGGTGCTCCGCAAGGGGCTGGCCGAGCACGCCGCGGCGGCGGATGGCGCCGTGGTGCGGCTGCGGCCCACGTGGACCGTTCGCCGGGGCGCCCAACCGATCCTCGGCGTGGTCCTGCACGACGGCACCGGGCCCATCGGGTGGTTGCCGATGCTGCGCCTCCACCCGTCGTTCGATCCGCGCGCGCCGTTCGCGGTGGCCGGTGCGCTGGCGCCGAAGCGAGCCTCGCTCCTGCGGGCCCGGACGACCGGCCAGGCCGTGGTGGGCGTGGTGACCCCCACCGTCGACGACCAGCCCCAGCCCCATCCCCTGGCGGCTCGCGCCGAGGAGCTGATGGGCTGGGCCGTGCCGCTGGCGGCGACCCTGGGCGGCGCCCACGGGTTCGAGCCGGTGGCCGCCGCACCGACGTCGCCGGGGGCGCTCGATCCCGACCTCGTGCGCGCCGCCTCGGCCGCCCGCCGCCGCCGGGAGACCTACCTCCGGGTCGGTGGGACCGTAGCGGTGGTGGGCGTGGTGGCGATGATGGGCAACGCCACCGGGGACGCCGGGCTGGCCATCGCCGCCTCGGTGGTCGTCGCCTCCCTGGTCGGCCGGATCGGCAGCCGGTGGGTGGGCCGACCCCTGGAGCACGCGCTCACGCAGCGGGGCGCGTCGCCGGCCGACGCCCGGACGCTCACCCAGATGCTGCTGGCCGCCGGTCTGGGCGAGCAGCCCGCCGATGGTCGCCTCAGCGGGGACCGACGGTCATGATGTCGGCGATGGCGGCGCGGTCCGCCCGCGACGGCAGGCCCCAACCGGGCTCGTAGTCGAAGAGCTCGTCGAGGCGGACCGACTCGAGGTCGACGTCGAGCAGCTCCACCTGGTCGGCGGTCACCAGGCCGGGGTGCGGGTGGCCGCAGGTGCGGCCGAGCGACTCCAGCTCGAACCGCAGCGTGGCCAGGTACGACGCCACCCGGACGGACTTCGACGCCGGGTCCAGGCCGCGCTGCAGCCAGGGCGACTGGGTGGCGACCCCCGTGGGGCACCGGCCGGTGTGGCAGCGCTGGGCCTGTACGCAACCAAGGGCGAACATGGCCGTGCGCCCCACGTTGACGAGGTCGCAGCCGAGGGCCAGCGCCAGCAGCGCGTTCTCGGGGAGGCCGAGCTTCCCCGAGCCCACGAACACCACCTGCTCGTGGAGGTCGGCCTCGGCGAACGCCCGGTACACCCGGGGGAAGCCCCACTTGAACGGCAGGGCCACGTGGTCGCTGTAGACGAGGGGCGCGGCGCCGGTGCCGCCCTCGCCGCCGTCGACGGTCACGAAGTCGACCCCCCGGCCGGTGGTGGCCATCTGGTGCACCAGGTCGCGCCAGAACGCCTCCTCCCCCACCGCCGACTTGATGCCCACCGGCAACCCCGTGGCATCGGCGATCGCCTCCACCACGTCGAGCATCGAGTCCACGTCGTGGAACGCGGTGTGGGCCCCCGGGCTCCGGCAGTCGACGCCCACCGGAACCTGGCGCATGGCGGCGATCTCGGGCGTGACCTTGGGACCGGGCAGCATGCCGCCCATCCCGGGCTTGGCGCCCTGGCTGAGCTTGATCTCGATGGCGCGCACCTGCGGCGTGGCCGCCACGCGGTCCACGAGGCGGGCCAGGTCGAAGCGCCCGTCGTCGGTGCGGCAGCCGAAGTACCCGGTACCGATCTGCCAGACGAGGTCGCCGCCCTGGAGGTGGTGGGCCGACACCCCGCCCTCGCCGGTGTTGTGCAGCGTGCCGGCCAGCGCGGCGCCCCGGTTCAGCGCCGAGATGGCGGCCGCGCTCAGCGAGCCGAAGCTCATGGCGGAGACGTTCACGATCGAGGCCGGCCGGAACGCGCCGGCGCGACCGCGGGCCGCACCCAGGACCTTGGCGCACGGCAGGGGACGATCGGGATCGGGGTGGCCGGGATCGTCGGGCGGGGGCGCCACCGGGAAGGCGGCGTGCTTGGCGATCAGGTAGTTGTGGACCCGCTCCAGGTCGTTGTCGGTGCCGAAGCCGAAGTACCGGTCCTGCGACTTGGCCGAGGTGTAGACCCACCGGCGCTGGTCGCGGCTGAAGGGCCGCTCCTGGTCGTTGTCGGTCACGATGTACTGGCGCAGCTCCGGCCCCACCGCCTCGAGGGCGAAGCGCAGGTGGCCCACCACCGGGAAGTTGCGCAGGATCGAGTGGCGGGTCTGGAGCAGGTCCCACGCGGCCAGCGCCCCCACGGCCCCCGCCACGCCGGCGGCCGCCGATCGACCCCTCACGTCGGGCCCGGGTCGGCGGCGAGCGAGAGGACCTCGTCGAACCCGGCGCGCAGGGAGGCGATGAAGACGTCGGGATCGGGGACCGCACCGCCGTCGGTGTCGACCCCGATGTGGCAGGTGCCCCGGTAGGACATGAGCGTGATGTTGGCGGCCGAGCCCAGCGTGGCCCCGAACGGGTAGAAGGCCTCGAGCTCGGCGCCGGCCACGAACACCTGGAGGTCGAAGCCGGGCACGTTGCTCGCCAGGAGGTCCACGTGGCGCAGCATCCCGCCCGTGACCCCCACCGGCAGCAGGTTGAGCACCCCGGCGATGGCCTCGGTGTGGTCGATGGCCGCCTCGTGGCGCTGGGCCTGGCAGATCTCGTGCACGGCGCGGATCCGATGGCCGGGATCGGTGATGCCCACCGGCAGCTCGAAGCGGACGAGCGTGACGTGGTTGCCGCCGATCTCGTCGCCCTCGGTCCGCACGCTGATGGGCATGGTCACCCGCAGCTGGGACACGCAGGCGCAGTGCTGCTGGTGGTAGAGCCGCATGCCACCGGCGATCCCGGCCACGAACCCGTCGTTGATGGTGCCGCCCGCCGCGGCCGCCGCCGCCCGCAGGTGGGCGAGCGACACGTCCATCGTCTCGAAGTGCCGCACGAGCTTGCGGTCCCGCATGATCGGCGACTGGGTGTCGGTCACCGGCCGCACCATCCGCAGCACCGACCGGATGTCCTCGAGGGCGCGGCCCGTGGTGCCGATCGGGTGGCGGACGGCGTCGATCGCCGCCCCCGGGGCCGCCCGCAGCGCCTGCTGGCCCGCCTCCACGGCCCGTCGCAGGTCGTAGCCAAGCGCCTCGGCCACCGCCTCGAAGGGCCAGGCCGACCGGATCTCGGGCACCGGCGGGAGCGGCCCCATGTCGGTGCCGTCGCGATCGAGGTCCACCACGTGGGCGGCGATCTGCACGCCGCCGATGCCGTCGGTGAGGGCGTGGTGCACCTTGAGCACCAGCGCCGCCCGTCCGTCGGGCAGCCCCTCCACGAGGGTGAACTCCCAGAGGGGCCGGTCGTGGTCGAACGCGTCCATCAGCGCGGTGCGGGCCAGGTCGAGCAGCTCGGCGTGGCCGCCGCCCTCGGGGAGGCGGGTGCGACGCAGGTGCCAGCTGAGGTCGAAGTCGGGGTCCGGCACGAAGCGCGGCGGCGCCAGCCGCAGCGGGCTCGACACGAGCTTCTCCCGGAACGACGGCGCCAGGCGCGTGGCCCGGTCGATCCGGTCCACCAGGCGGTCCCAGTCGGGAGCGCGGTCGAACACGGCCACGGCCACGACGGTGGCGCGCAGCGCCGGGTCCCGCTCGAGCTGGAGCGTGAACGCGTCGGACTCGGTGACGTGGTGCGAAGCGTCGTCGGCCATGGTCTCGATCCCCTCCGGGCCGCCGGGTGCTGGTACCGCCATGGTCCCGCCCGCCCCGGCCGCCGCCAAGGGCCGAAAGACTCTTGGCAGCTGCCGGTGGGCGTGGTCCGCTCGGGTCATGGACGACCCCGCTGACCAGGCCGAACCCACCGTGGACCTCCACGACGAGGACATCGACGGCGACGGCGCGTTCGACGCCACCATCACCGTCACCTCCCGGCACGTCGACGCCACGGGCGAGCACGTCGGCGACGACCTGGAGGTGGTGCGCGTGGAGGAGATCGACCTCGACGGCGACGGCACCCCCGACATCGTGGCCACCACCACCACGACCTACCTCGACCGGGACCACGACGGGATCGTCGACGAGGTCCACGAGACCACCGTGACGCGCACCGACCTCGACGGCGACGGCGTGGTCGACATCGTCGACGTGGTGGCCACCACCAGCCGCGACCTCCACCACGACGGCACGCTCGAGGTGGTCGACCAGTGGGAGGCCACCGGCGTGGACCTCGACGGCGACGGCGTGATCGAAGCCGAGGAGATCACGATCGACCACGTGTCCCAGCACGTGGCCGAGCACGGCCCCGAGCACCCCACCGGACACGGCGACCACACCGGCCGGGCGGGCTGACCGCATGACCCTGCCCCGCAAGGTCCGCGAGGAGGAGGCCCTCAAGCCGTACCAGGTGGAGCTGCTCAAGCTCCAGCGGTACCTCGAGGACGAGGACCGCCGGATGATCGTGCTCTTCGAGGGCCGCGACGCCGCCGGCAAGGGCGGCACCATCCGCCGCGTCACCCGCTACATGAACGAGAAGCACTACCGGGTGGTGGCGCTCGGCAAGCCCACCGAGGAGCAGCGCTCCCAGTGGTACTTCCAGCGCTACGTGGCCCAGTTCCCCTCCGGCGGGGAGATGGTCCTGTTCGACCGCTCCTGGTACAACCGGGCCATGGTCGAGCCCGTGTTCGGCTTCTGCACCGACGAGGAGCACCGCAACTTCCTGCGCGGCGTGGTGGGCTTCGAGAAGGACCTCGTCCGCCAGGGCACCATCCTCGTGAAGCTGTACTTCAGCGTCACCAAGGAGGAGCAGGCCCGGCGGTTCGACCGCCGGCGCGACGACCCGCTCCGGCAGTGGAAGCTGAGCGAGATCGACGTGCAGGCCCAGGAGCACTGGGACGACTTCACCGATGCCAAGTACCAGATGCTGCGCCGCACCAGCACCGCCGACGCCCCGTGGACGATCGTGCGCTCCGAGGACAAGCACCAGGCGCGGCTCAACGCCATGCGGGTGATCCTCAACGCCGTGCCCTACGGCGGCCGCTCGGGCGAGGTCGACTTCGTGCCCGACCCCGACATCGTCGTGTCCGCCGCCCAGGAGCTGGCCCTCATGGAGGCCGACCGGATCCGCTCCGGGAAGTTCACCGGATGAGCGCCAAGGGCGGCGCCGGGGGCGGACGGCGATCCGGCGACATCGTGGCCGAGCGCAAGCCCAAGCTCGATCGGGCCGTCTACGAGGCCGAGCTCGCCCGCCTCCAGCGCGAGCTGGTGAAGCTCCAGGAGTGGGTGCGCCACGAGGGCCTGAAGGTGTGCGTCCTGTTCGAGGGCCGAGACGCCGCCGGCAAGGGCGGCACCATCAAGCGCATCACCGAGCGGACCAACCCCCGCGTGGTGCGCGTGGTGGCGCTCGACAAGCCCACCGAGCGCGAGCGCAGCCAGTGGTACTTCCAGCGCTACGCCGCCGAGCTGCCCGCCGGCGGCGAGATCGTGCTGTTCGACCGGTCCTGGTACAACCGCGCCGGCGTGGAGCACGTGATGGGCTTCTGCACCCCCGACGAGCACGACGAGTTCCTCCGCTCGTGCCCCGAGTTCGAGGCCATGCTCATCCGCTCGGGGATCGTGCTGGTGAAGTACTGGTTCTCGGTGAGCGACGAGGAGCAGGAGCGCCGGTTCCAGGAGCGGATCGCCAACCCGGAGAAGCGCTGGAAGCTGAGCCCCATGGACCTCGAGAGCCGGGCCCGCTGGGCCGACTACTCCCGGGCGAAGGACACCATGTTCGCCCACACCGACACCCCCCGATCGCCGTGGTGGGTCGTCAACGCCGACGACAAGAAGCGAGCCCGCCTCAACTGCATCAGCCACCTGCTGTCGCAGGTGCCGTACGAGGACCTCACCTCGGAGCCCATCACGCTGCCGGCCCGGCCGAAGGACCAGTACCGGCGCCCCGAGCTGGCCGAGTCGCACTTCGTGCCCGAGATCCACTGACGCGGCCTCCCCGCAGGGCCGGGCGCCGCTAGCTTTCGGCCCGTGAGCCCGGGCGACGACCTCCACGCCGACCTGCTGCGGCGGGTCACGATGCACCGCCGCCGGTTCCTCGGCCTGGCCGTGGCGGGCGCCGGGAGCCTCGCCCTCGGCGCCTGCTCCGACGGCGGCGACGACGCCGCCGGCGGGACCACCACCACCGGATCGCCGACCACCCGGCCCGCCACCTCCACCACCGTCCCCGACGCGCAGGGCATCGCCGCCGATCCGTTCACGCTCGGCGTGGCGTCGGGCGACCCCCTCCCGGACTCGGTGATCCTCTGGACCCGCCTGGCCCCCGAGCCGCTCGATCCCGGCGGGGCCGGCGGCCTGGGCGCCGACGACGTCGAGGTGGCCTGGGAGGTCGCCGCCGACGAGGAGTTCGAGCGGTTGGTCGCCTCGGGCACCGACGTGGCCGGCGCCGAGTTCGGCCACAGCCTGCACGTGGACGCCACCGGCCTCGAGCCCGACACCTGGTACTGGTACCGCTTCCGGATCGGGCCATACACGAGCCCGGTGGGCCGCACGCGCACCACCCCGGCCGACGACGCCGACGTCGACGAGCTCCGGTTCGCGTTCGCCTCGTGCCAGCTGCGCACCAACGGGCACTGGACCTCCTACGACCACGTGCTGGCCGATCGGCCCGACCTCGTCGTCTTCCTCGGCGACTACATTTACGAGTACCCCGGGGGCACCGGCCCGCTGCGCGTGCCGCTCGAGTCCGAGCCCGCCGACCTCGCGGACTACCGCGTGCTCTACGCCGCCTACAAGGGCGACGCCAAGCTCCAGGCGGTCCACGCCGCCGCGCCGTGGGTGGTCACCTGGGACGACCACGAGGTGGAGAACAACTACGCGGCCGGGGTCCCCGAGCACGACGAGGATGCGCCGGACTTCGAGGCCCGCCGCCGAGCCGCCTACCAGGCGTACTGGGAGCACCTCCCGCTGCGGCTCGAGCCGCCCGAGGGCACCTCGCTCCGGCTGTACCGCACGCTTCGGTGGGGATCGCTCGCCACCTTCTTCGTGCTCGACGGCCGCCAGTACCGGACCGACCAGGTCTGCGGCGACTCGATCCCCACGGTCGCGTCGTCGTGCCCCGAGCTCGACGACGAGTCCCACACCATGCTCGGGAGCGAGCAGGAGGCGTGGCTCACCGACGGGCTCGCACAGGCCGACGCCACCTGGAAGGTCATCGCCCAGCAGACCGTCATGAAGGCGCTGGTGCTCGGCGACCTCGTGCTCAACGTCGACCAGTGGGACGGCTACCCCGCGGCCCGCCGGCGGCTGCTGCGGTCGATCGCCGACGGTGGGGTGGAGAACGTGGTGGTGCTCACCGGCGACATCCACGCCGCCGGAGCCGCCGACCTCCGCCTGCCCGACGCCGGCACCGACGGCGAGGTGGTGGCGCACGAGCTGGTGGGCACGAGCATCTCTTCCCCCGGCCTCGGCGCCGCCCTCGCCGGGGCCATCGACCTCTCCGCCATGGGCCTCGCCTACGCCAACTTCGCCGACCACGGCTACGTCCGGTGCTCGGTCACGCCCCAGCGGTGGGAGGCCGAGTTCGTGGCCGTCGACACGATCGACCGACCCACCTCCGAGGCCTCCGTCGACGCTCGGGTCGAGGTCCGGGCCGGCACGGCCGGCCTGCGCCGATTGTGACTGGTGTCACGTTTGGTGCCTGAAGGAGACGCGCGCTGATGGGTGTTCTACGCTCGCGGCCGGACCGTCGCCGCCACGGAGACGCCCTACGCCCAGAGGAGACCAGCGTGCTGCAAGGTCGTGCCGACCAGGTGGTGCCCGCCGCCGCGGGTGGCGTCGCGGACGGCGACGCGCCGGGCCGGTCCCGCCAGGCGCGACACCTGCGCCGCGTCGGCGGCGGCTCCTGGAGCGACACGGACCTGTCGAACCTCCCGGCACCGCCCACGCCGGTGGCCGACCTGCCGGTGCCCCGCGGCCCGCGGCCCCCCGAGCTGGCACCGGACCCCGGGCTCGACTGGTGGCGCAAGGTCAACAAGCGGGGCACCAAGCACGTGGCCACCCGGCTCAGCCGAAGCGAGACCGTGAAGTACATGGTCCGGGGCACCGTCTCGCGCCGCAAGGGCGTGCTGGTGCTCACCAGCCAGCGGCTCCTGTTCGTGCGCGACCGCGGGTCGGGAACCTCCAGCATCGACTTCCACCTGGCCTCGGTGTCGTCGATCGCCATCGAGCGCTCGGCCTCCTCGAGCCGCATCGTGATCCACTGCCTCGGCGTGGTGACCGAGGTGTACGACGTCGCCCACGCCGACGCGCAGGCCATCGTCGACGAAGCCCAGCAGATCCTCTCCTACATCCGGTTCCCCGTGGTGGCCCTCAAGCCCCGGCAGGTGTCGAAGCGCCCCCGCCACGTGGCCGCCGCCGAGCCCGCCCCCACCTCCGTGGCGGAGCTGCCCGTCGAACCGGAGCCGGAGCCGGCGCCGACCCCGCCGCCCGCGCCTCCCGTCGCACTCCCGCCCGACCCGGCCGGGCTCCTCGTGGCCCACCTCCGCGAGCTCGCCGAGCTCCACCGCGACGGGCTGCTCGACGACTACGAGTTCGCGATGGCGAAGGGCAAGCTCCTGCGCTGAGCTGCTCAGGCGGCGGGCACGTCGAGCCGGCCGTCGCGCACGAAGCGGGCCCGGACCTCGGCGTCGTCGAGGCGGAACCACCGCCACGCCCACACCGCGACGGCCACGCCCACCACCTCCAGCACCAGCGACACGCCGAGGTGCGCCACCTCGGGGATCTGGCCCGACGCGAACGCGGTCCCCGACAGCGGCCACCAGAACGAGTCGGTCCGGGTGAACGACCCGTCGAGCACGAGGTGGCACATCATCCCGATCGGGATGCCGAGCAGGCGACGGCGGACCAGCCGGCGCCCGCTGGTGAGGGCCATCACCGCGGCGAGGACGGCGACGGCACCGACCACCGAGTGCAGCAGGCGGGGTCCGCCGAAGACGACCTCCACCAGCGGCAGGAGCGAGCCGACGACCACCGTCCGGTAGTCGATGGCGGGGCTGCGGAACACGACCGCCACGAGCACCACCGAGGTGGCGGCGAACCAGACGACCACGGGTGCGGCCGCGGTCAGGGCACGAGGAGGCGGCCGCACTCCTCGCAGTGGGTGGCCACGTCGGGCTGCTTGCGGATCGCCGCCACCTCCACCGCCGACAGCGTGAGGTGGCAGCCGCCGCACTGGCTGCCCACCAGGCGGGCCACGCCCACGCCGCCGTGGCCGGCGCGCAGCTTCTCGTACTCGTCGAGCAGGTCGGCGGGCACGCGTCCGGCCAGCTCGGCTCGGGCCTGCTGCTCGGCATCGAGGGCCACGGCGAGCTCGGCGCTGGCGGCGGTGAGGCGCACCTCGGCGTCGTCGAGCACCAACTGGCGCTGCTCGCGGGTGACCTGCAGCTCGGCGAGGCGGGCGTCGATCGGCTCGATCTGCTCCATGATCTCGAGATCGTCGTCCTCGAGCTGGCGGATCCGCCGGGCGAGCGACTCGCTGTCCTCCTGGAGGTCCTGCAGCTCCCGGGCGTTGGTGACCGAGCCGTCGTAGAGCTTCGCCTCCACGCCGGCGCGCTTGGCGCCCACCGACTCGATCTCGTCGTCGAGGCGGCGCTGCTGGCGACCGAGGTCGTCCCGCGCCGCCTGCTCGGCCTCGATCGTGGCGACCGTGGCGGCGAGGGCCTCGGCCGCCGCGTCGCGCTCGGCCCGCGCCGCCAGGGTGGCGATCTGGTGGTGGATCTGGTCGATCCGGGTGTCGTGGGCCTGGACCTCGAGCAGGTCGTCGAACGCCTGGGACATCAGCCGCCTCCGAGCGGGATCGGGGCCCGCGTGGTGGGCGTGGTGGGGGGGGTGGTGGGCGTCGGGGAGGCGGGCGTGGTGCGCCGGGTGGGGGTGCGCCGCGTGGAGGTGCTGCTGCTCCCGCCGCCGATCTGGTTCGGCACCTTGCCGATGTTCTTGCCCGAACGGGTGCGCTGGGCCTGGTTGAAGTCGACCCGGGCGCGGTTGGCATACCACAGCGAGTAGAAGCGGCCCCAGGTGGCCGCCGGGTAGCGGCCGCCCGTGGCGCCCTGGAGGCCGGCGTTGGCGAGGCTGATCGACCCCTTCGGCGCCCCCATCCAGATGGCCGTGGAGAGCTCCGGGGTGAAGCCCACGAACCAGACGTCGGTGGAGTCGTTGGTGGTACCGGTCTTGCCGGCGGCGGGCTGGCCCGAGGCGATGCGGGCGTTGCGGCCGGTGCCGCCGGTGACGTTGGCCACCAGCACCTGGGTGACGAGGCGGGCCGTCTGCGGGTCGACCGCCGGCACCGGCGAGGCCTGGTGCTGGTAGAGGACCTTGCCGTTGCGATCCTCGATCCGCTCCACGAAGTACGGCTCGTTGTAGACGCCGTCGTTGGCGAAGGTGGCGTAGGCCGAGGCCATGTCGAGCGGCGACACGCCCATGGTGCCGAGCGGGAGGTTGTTGGGCGGTGCGGTGGGGTTGCCGTCGGAGTCGGTGAGGAACAGCTGGCTGCGGATGCCCACCCGGTTGGCCATGAGGGCCACGTCGGGGATGCCCGCCACCTGCCCGAGGCGCATGAACCCGCAGTTGGACGACGCCTGGGTCATGGCGGTGATGGACCCGGCCTTGCCGGTGTAGCTGCTGACCTCGGTGGTGCCGGGGAACTTGAACGAGCAGCTGCCGCCGCCGCCCAGGTAGTCGGCCGGCACGAACCCCTTCTCGAACAGCGTGGCGAGCACGAAGGTCTTCATGGTCGAACCGGGCTGGCGACCGGGGTCGCGCTCGATGGCGAGGTTGAACTGCCACTTGTCGAACCCGGGCCCGCCCACCATGGCCCGAACGGCCCCGGTGCCGGGCTGGATGCTCGCCATGGCCTCGGTGCCGAAGGTGAGCTGGCCGGTCTTGGGGTCGGTCACGTTGAAGGTGGCGTCGCCGTTGTTCTTCGGCAGGGTCTCGTTGCGGGCCTGGATGGCCAGCGCCTGCATGTCGTTGTCGAGGGTGGTGTACACCTTGATGCCGCCCTCGAACACCGTCCGGTTGCGGGCCGCCTCGGTGGCGCCCAGCCCGTACTTGGGGTCGGCCAGCAGCTGCTGCTTGACCTCCTCCACGAAGTAGTCGTAGGGCGGCTTGGGGCGGTTGGGCGTGGTGGGCAGCGGCACGAACTCGCTGAAGTCGACCTCGTCCTGGGTGAGCTTGCCGGTGACGAGCAGGCGCTTGAACACGATGGTGCGCCGCTTCTTGGCCACCTCGGGGTGCTTGAAGGGGTTGTAGTAGTTGGGGCTGCGGATCAGCGCGGCGAGCAGCGCGCCCTCGGCCCAGTCGAGGTCGCCCACGTCCTTGCTGAAGTAGTACTCCGACGCGGCCTGGACGCCGTAGGCGCCGCCGCCGAAGTACACGCTGTTGAGGTAGTACTCGAGGATCTCGTCCTTGGACATCTGCTTCTCGAGCTCCACCGCCAGGAACGCTTCGCGGAGCTTGCGGCTGATGTCCTGCTCGTCTCCCACCAGCGAGTTCTTCACCACCTGCTGGGTGATGGTGGAGCCGCCCTGGCTCACGCTGCCGCCCTCGATGTTGGCGTTGGCGGCCCGCAGGATCGACCGGATGTTGACGCCCTTGTGCTGGTAGAAGTTCGAGTCCTCGGCGGCGAGGACCGACTCCACCACCGTCTCGGGGATCTCGTCCAGCGTGACCTTCTTGCGGTTCTGAGGGTCGTCCCGGTTGGTGAGCGTGCCCTGCAGCCGCCCGGCGCTGTCGTAGATGTAGGAGCGCTCGGCCAGGGGCTTGAGGCTGATCCGCTCGTGGTCGGAGTGGTGGGCACTCACCAGCTTGGCGGCCTGGGGACCCACCATGGCCAGCGAAGCCGCCATCACGCCCACGAGCGCGGCCATGACGGCCACGAAGCGGATGAGGCGGCTGAGGACGGTCACGACCTGGCGATCGTACCGCCCGAGGCGGGCCCGACCGGCCTCACCCCGGTCCCGCGGGGGTACGATGCGCCATCCCGTCCCTGCACCCATGGGGGGTTCGCCGAGGTGGAGGATCCGGAACCGGACGTCCCCGGGGCGGTGCACGCACCCGATCGGCGCCTCGACGTCGCCTTCGCCGCACTGGCCGAGGTCGCACCGGGCGCGTGCGTCACGCTGCTGGCCGGAACGGGCGATGGGTGGACCCCGCCGTCGGTCCTGGTGCGCCAGCTGCCCGAGGCGCGCTGGCTCCAGGCCGACGACCACCCGCTCACCTTCATCGACCCCGAGGACCACCTGCGCGTCCACCAGGCCTGGCTCCAGGCCTGCCAGGGCGACGATCGGTGCGGCCGGGTCCGCGTGCGCACCTGCGCGCCGCTGCCGGCCGACGACGGCAGCACCGCCGAGCCCGGGTGGTACGACGTGGTCCTGCTCGACCTGGTGGGGGTCACCGGGATCGATGCCGTGGTGGCGATCCTGACCGGCGTCGACCCCGACCTCGCCCCACCGGAGGTCCCCGACGAGGCCGACGAGACCGCCACCCGGGCCGTGTCGTGGTTCCGGGGCACCACGAGCTTCCGCCTGCGGCTCGCGAGCGGCGGGATCATCGAGGGCGGCACCCGCAACGTCGACGAGGTCCTGGGGCGCCCCCTCACCGCGCTCGTGGGCACCACGGTCACCACCCTCGCCCACCCCGACGACCTCGAGCGCGCCGCCGCGGCCTGGCGCGAGATCGTGGCCTCGCCCGTGCAGCAGCCGCCCACCCGCGTGCGCATCGCGATGGCCGACGGCAGCTGGCGGTGGTTCGAGATCACCTCGTGGAACCTGCTCGACCTCGCCGCCTACCAGGTGGTGATCAGCGACTTCCGCGACGTCCAGGCCCAGGTGGAGGCCGAGGAGGCGCGAGAGGCCACCACCCGCTCCCTCGACCGCCTGGTGCGGGTGCTCGACGAGATCGACGACGTGGTGATGGTGGGCGGGCTCGAGTCCGGGCTCGTGTACCTGAACGCCGCGGCGCGGGCCATCGCCGGGCCCGACGCGGTGGGCACGCACCTCTCCGAGCACGTCGACCTCGAGATCAGCGCCCTCGCCGAGGCGTCGATCGTGCCCGAGCTGCGGGCGCTGCGCCGCTGGACCGGCGACTTCGACCTCGAGGTGGGCGGTCAGCGGCGGCGGATGGCCGCCACCGTGAGCCCGGTGGCCGCGCCCGACGGCATCGGGTCCGACGACGCGGCGTCAGGCGCCGCCACGGGCGGCGAGATCTTCTACGGCGTGGTGATGCGAGACGTCACCTCGGCGCATGCGCACGCCGTCGACCTGGCCGAGCAGGCCCGCCGGGACCCGCTCACCGGCCTGCCCAACCGCCTCGCCCTCATGGAGGTGCTCGAGGCGAGCCGCACCTCGGGCCCGGCGCACGGCACCGTGTCGGTCTGCTTCATCGACCTCGACAACCTCAAGATCGTCAACGACGGCCTCGGGCACAGCGCCGGCGATCGCCTCCTGCGCGCCGTGGGCGACCAGCTGCTCGCCGGCCATCCGGGGGCCGTGTTCCGGTTCGGGGGCGACGAGTTCGTGGTGGTGCTCCAGGACCGGTCGGCATCGGAGGCGCTCGAGGGCGCCCGCGCCGTGCTCGACGCCATCGAGCGGGTCCAGGAGCCCGGCGTCGCCGCCCACCTGACCGCC
>JAHBSN010000004.1 GCA_019639095.1 Actinomycetota bacterium | reverse complement strand
GCACCGACCGAGGCCGACGTGATCGGCTGATCTCCGAACAGCACCGCGGCGGCCTCTTCGATCGCGGCGATGGCGTCGAATCCGTGCACCACCGAGGTCAGCGCCCGCGCCAGCGCCCGCTGACCGAGCCTGCGCTCCGGGGCGGCGGCGTGCTCGACCGCGATGCGGCGGCACTCCTCGACCGCCACGGTGGTGAGCCGGAGCAGGAGCGGCTCGACGTCCTCGTCACCGACGTTGAGGAAGTACTGGTACAGCCGGTACGGCGAGGTCCGGGCCGCGTCGAGCCAGATGTTCTCGCCCTCGGACTTGCCGAACTTGGTGCCGTCGGAGCGGACGATCAGCGGTGCAGTCAGGCCGTGGACCGCCTCGCCGCGGCGGCGACGGACCAGGTCGACGCCCGCGGTGATGTTGCCCCACTGGTCCGACCCACCGATCTGCAGCTGGACGCCGTGGGCCTCCTCGAGGCGCAGGAAGTCGTGGGCCTGCAGGAGCATGTAGCTGAACTCGGTGAAGGAGATGCCGTGCTCGGAGGCCAGGCGGTTCTTCACGCTCTCGCGCCCCAGCATCGTGTTGACCGTGACGTGCTTGCCGACGTCGCGCAGGAAGTCGAGCAGGCGGACCTCGCCGGTCCAGTCCCGGTTGTCGACCAGGAGGCCGCCACCGGGTCCGTCGAGGTCGACCACCCGGGCGATCTGGGCCTTGATGGCGGCCACGTTGGCCGCCAGGGTGTCCTCGTCGAGCAGGTTGCGCTCCTCGGAGCGGCCGCTCGGGTCGCCCACCATGCCGGTGGCGCCGCCGGCCAGCGCCACCGGGCGGTGCCCGGCCTCCTGGAAGCGGCGCAGGACCAGCAGCCCGAGGAGGTTGCCCACGTGGAGGGAGTCGGCCGTCGGGTCGCACCCGTAGTAGAGGGCGAGCGGTCCCTCGCCCAACCTCGCGGCCAGGCCGTCGGGATCGGTGCAGTCCTGCACGAGGCCCCTGGCCTGCAGGTCGGCGAGCACGTGGGCAGCGGCGGTCATGGCCCCATCGTCCACCGGGACGACGGGGTGCGCCAAACGACCTTCGGCGCCGGGTTGGAGTGCGGGGGCGCGGGCGGCGAGGCTGGTCGCCATGGCCCAGGCGAGCGCACCTCCCGACACCGACGAGCCCATGGCCATGCGGTGGTCGATCGGCCGCGTGCTGGCGGTGGCGATCTCGGTCTCGCTGGTGGCGTTCTGGATCTGGATCTTCTCCGGTGCGCCGGCGCGCCCGAACCCCGACCGGCTCGACGACCGGGCGTTCGTGGCCCGCGCCGAAGCCCGCTGCGAGCGCCTGCTGGACGACCTCGGCGAACTGCCCGGTCCCGGGGACTTCGGCAGCGCCGAGGGTCGAGCCGACGTCCTCGACCAGGCCAACGCCATGGTCGCCACCATGGTCGACGACCTCGAGGCCGATGCGCCCACCACCGGGGACGACGCCGTGCGCATGGAGGGCTGGATCGCCGACTGGCGCACCTACCTGGCCGACCGCGAGGACTACGCGCGGCGCTTGCGCGAGGACCCCGACGCCAAGCTGCTCATCTCGGTCAACGAGAAGCTCCAGGACCCGGTGGACAAGACCATCCAGATCTTCGCCGACGACGTCAATGAGATGCCCGCGTGCGCCACGCCCGGCGACGTGGGCTGAGCGCCCTCAGGTCCCTCCCCCGGCCAGCACCTCGCCGGCCACCGCGAGCCCCCGCCGGACCAGGCGACGGGTGCTGTCGTCCACCGGCGGGCTGAGCCCGTCGAGGCCGGCCTCATCCACCCAGCGCAGCGCGAGCGACTCGTGGTTGCCGGCCTCCTCGGCACCCTGAGGCGCCACCACGAGGAACCGGAGGTCGAGGTGGAGGTGGGGGTCCTCCCCCGGTGGCTCCACGCGGTGCACGTCGAGGTCGATGGCCGGCAGCACCACGCGGAGTCGGGCGATGCCGGTCTCCTCGGTGGCCTCGCGGAGGGCGACGGCGGCCAGGTTGGCGTCGCCGTCGGCGTGGCCGCCCGGCTGGAACCAGCGCTCGAGCTTGCGGTGCAGCATCAGCAGCGTGCGCCGGCCGGTCGCGTCGACCACCAACGCCGAGCCGGTGAGGTGGCCCGGGGCGCACGAGCGGTGCGCGGCGTCGGCGTGCTCGCCGACGAAGGCGAGGACGTCTCGGCGGAACCGCTCGGGCGCGCCCGCTTCGAGGTGGGCCGCACCGAGGTGGTCCACGGCGGCGGTCAACGCCACCTCGGACACCAGGCGGGGATCGTCCTGATCGACGAGGGCGAAGGGGCTCACGGCCCCTGCCTACCCGACGGGCCCGAGATCGAGCCGTTCCGGCGCACGTCGATCATCCAGGCGATCGGGTGGGGTGGCCCGGCACCCAGTAGCGCCACGGTCGGTCGGTGGCCACCGAGATGCCCACGCGCGGTCCCACCGCCGGCTCGACGGGCGGCGCGGTGCCGTCGTCGACGATGGCCAGGAGGCGATCGGCGGTGACGAGGTCGGCGCCGTCGACCGAGCCGTCGATGCCCAGCGCCTGGCACAGCTTGGCCGGGCCGTTGGCCACGTCGATCGGCCGTCGGGCGGTCGGGCGGTCGGCGGCCATCGCGTCCTGGCCGCGCACCGGTTCGAACGCCCGGATCAGCACGGCGCCGGCAGTTCCGGGCGCGGACGTGACAGCGTTCGCGCACCAGTGCATGCCGTAGGTGAAGTACACGTACAGGTGGCCGGGCGGACCGAACATCGTGGCGTTTCGGGCGGTGGGCCCTCGGAACGCGTGGCTCGCCGGGTCGTCGGCGCCGCAGTAAGCCTCGACCTCGACGATGCGACCGGCTCGATCGCCCGCGACGAGGAGCTTGTTCAGCAGGTCGGGCGCCACCTCGAGCGGCGAGCGTCGGTAGAACGCCCGGCCGAGGCGGCGCTCGCCTCGGCGACGGGCGGGCTCGACGGCCACGCTCAGCCGGGCAGGCCGTCGCCCACGGTGGCCCACCACAGCCGGCCGGTGCCGGTGACGGTGAGGGGGCCCTCGCCCGGCGCGGCAAACGCCGCCCGGCCGTGGTCGATGCGAAGTTCGCCGCCGGGACCGGACAGGCCGATCGGTCCGCCGGTGGCCAGCAGGAGCGAGGGGCGGTGCGGCGCGATGGTGAGCGGGCCGTGCGCCGGGTCGCCCATCGCCAGGGCGAAGGTCGACTCGGCGACGTCGTAGGTGGTGAGGCCGGGCTGGGGCCTCCTTCGCTGCGGTCCGGCCGGTACCCCCGGACCGAACCGGACGATTGCGAGGAGCTCGTCGACGTCGATGTGCTTCGGGGTGAGCCCACCGCGCAGGACGTTGTCCGACGCCGACATGACCTCGATGCCCGTGCCGGCCAGGTAGGCGTGCAGGTTCCCGGCGGGCAGGTGGAGCGCGTCGCCCGGTTCGAGCCGAACCACCTCGAGCAGCAGCGGGACCAGGGCGGTGGGATCGCCCGGGTGCTCCGCCGCGAGCGTGGCGACCCACGACCGGGGCGAACCGGGCGCCGCCCCCGCTCCCGCCACGGTGGCCGCCGCGGCGACCGCTGCGCGCTCGTCGCCTTCGAGGTGCAGGAGCCAGGCCAGCGCGCTCCGCTGGGCTTCGGGGCCGCCCCGGCCGAGGATCGCCTCGAGCGGTTCCAGCGCCCGCTGCCCGCAGGCGGCCACGAGCGCCCTCGACACCTCGGGCGGGCGGAAGCCGCACAGGGCATCGGTGGCAGCGATGGCCACGAGGGCCTCGGGCTTGGGGTTGGGGTCCTTGTAGGTCCGCGTCGGGCTGTCGATGGGGGTGCCGGCCGCCTCCTCCCGGGCGAAGCCGGCTGCCGCCTCCCGCTCCGAGGGATGGGCCTGCAGGGAGAGCGACCGCCCGATGGCAAGGACCTTGAGCAGGAACGGAAGGGCGGTGTGGCCCGCCGCCGCCAGGTCGGCGCCCAGCCAACGGGGCGGGTCGGCGGCGACCACCTCGGCGAGGGTGCGACCCTCGGGGTCGCCGACCACGACCGAGGGCGCGAGCGGGTGGGTGCCGACCCAGAGCTCCGCCTCGGGGCCCCCCGTGGGCTCCGAGCCGACCACCCGGGCGACGCCGTCGGTGGCCCCCCACGCGTAGGTCTGGACGGTGTTCTCGAGCAGCAGCACGGCGCAGGCCAGCCTAGGGAGCCGGCACCGGCGCCAGGTTGGACCGCAGCAGCTCGGGCACCGGGATCGCCCCCTTGGGACCGCCCGGCGGCACGCAGACGTACGTGATCGTGGCGGTGAAGACCGCCCCACCCTCGACGGTGCCGCGGAAGGCGACGTCGAACGAGGACCTCCCCCACCGGGCGATGCCGCAGTCCACGTCGAGCACGTCGCCGTACGCGGCCGACCCCTGCCACTCGACCACCGCCTTCACGAGCATCCAGTCGACCGGGTCGTCGGTGCCGGTCCAGCCGATGGCGGCGTGCATCCACGCCGCGCAGGCGATGTCGCAGTAGGCCAGGTAGTGGGCGTTGAAGACGACGTTCTGGAGGTCGACCTCGTGGTAGCGGACGGCGATGCGCTCCCGGTGGGGCCAGGGGGCGTCAGGCACCGCCGACCCGCTCGCGGTCGAGGCGCAGGCGCTCGGCGAAGCGATCGAGCTGGGCCGCCACCGGGATCGGCCCGGCGCCCCCTCGGGTGGTCCGGCGCGTGACCGAGACACCCGGTTCCAGCAGGGTGGCGGCGTCGGGGCCGAGCTTGGGGTGGGCCGCCACGAGGTCGGCCATCGTGCCGTGGCCCTCCAACGCGGTGCGCACGATCTCGCCCACGATGGCGTGGGCCTCGCGGAACGGCGTGCCGCCCTCCACCAGGAGCTCGGCGAGGTCGGTGGCGGCCGCGTAGGGCGTGTCGGCGGCCGCCGCCATGGCGCCCACCTCGAACCGGCTCGTGGCGAGCAGGCCCCCGAGGGCCCCCAGGGCGAGGGCGGACTGGTCGACGGCGTCGAACAGCGGCTCCTTGTCCTCCTGGAGGTCCCGGT
Source organism: Actinomycetota bacterium (assembly GCA_019639095.1). GTDB lineage: Bacteria > Actinomycetota > Acidimicrobiia > Acidimicrobiales > Iamiaceae > Aquihabitans. The sequence continues at coordinate 32,854 of JAHBSN010000004.1, read as the reverse complement.
TGTAGGCCAGCGGGAGGCCCTTGAGCGTGGTGAGGATGGCCGTGAGGTGGCCGATCAGGCGACCCGAGCGACCGCGGGCCAGCTCCGCGATGTCGGGGTTCTTCTTCTGCGGCAGCATCGACGAGCCGGTGGCGTAGGCGTCGTCGAGCTTCAGGAACCCGAACTCGTCGGTGGACCACAGCACCACCTCCTCGCCGATGCGCGAGAGGTGGACGCCGAGCAGCGCGAGGTCGAAGAGCGCCTCCGCCACGAAGTCGCGGTCGCTCACCGCGTCGAGCGAGTTGTCGAACACGGCGGCGAAGCCGAGGTCGGCCGCGGTCCCGCTCGGGTCCAGGGGGAGCGAGCTGCCAGCCAGGGCGCCGGCACCGAGGGGCGAGACGTCGGCCCGGGCGCGGGTGGCGAGCAGCCGGTCGACGTCTCGGGCGAGCGCCCAGCCGTGGGCGAGGAGGTGGTGCGCCAGCAGCACGGGCTGGGCTCGCTGGAGGTGGGTGTACCCGGGCACGTAGGCGTCGCCGGCCTCGCGCGCCCGATCGAGCAGGACCCCCTGGAGGTGGAGCACCCGCTCCGCCACCTCCACCAGGGCGCGCTTGACGTACAGGCGCAGGTCGGTGGCCACCTGGTCGTTGCGGCTGCGCCCGGTGTGGAGCTTGGCCCCGGGCGCCCCGGCCAGCTCGGTGACGCGGCGCTCGACGGCGGTGTGGATGTCCTCGTCGGAGGCGGCGAAGGCGAAGCGACCGGCGGCCAGCTCGTCTTCCACCTCGTCGAGCGCGGCCAGCACGGCCGCCGCCTCGTCGCCGTCGAGGATGCCGCCGCGCACGAGCCCGCGCACGTGGGCTCGCGACCCCTGGATGTCGTCGGCCGCGAGCCGGCGGTCGTAGGGCAGCGAGACCGTGTACGCCAGGAGCTCCTCGGCCGGGCCGCCGGCGAAGCGCCCGTGCCAGAGCGTGCGGCCCTCGGCGTCGGGCGCGGCGTCGTCGGCCTCGGTCACGACGGCTTCCGCGTGGAGGCCTGGCGGGCCGACCAGGTCTCGATGCCGAGCCCCCAGAGGCGCACGAACCCGGCCGAGTCCTCGTGGCGGAAGGAGTCGGCGGCGTCGTAGGTGGCCAGCTCGTAGTCGTAGAGGCTGGTGTCGCTGCGACGGCCCGTGACCACGCACGACCCCGGTGAGAGGTGCAGGCGCACCTCGCCGGTGACGAACTCCTGGCTGGAGTCCACGAAGGAGTCGAACGCCTCCTTGAGCGGGCTGAACCAGAGGCCGTCGTAGATGAGCTCCGCGTACCGGGGCTCGATGCGGGCCTTCTCGCGGTCGAGGTCGCGCTCGAGGCAGATCGACTCGAGGTCCTTGTGGGCCAGGATCAGGGCGAGGGCGGCCGGGCACTCGTAGGTCTCGCGGCTCTTGATGCCCACCCGCCGGTTCTCGACCATGTCGATGCGACCCCAGCCGTAGGAGCCGACGATGGCGTTGAGCTTCTCGATGACCTCGAGCATGCCGAGGCGCTCGCCGTCGATGGCCACCGGGATGCCCTGCTCGAACCCGATCACGAGGTCTCGCGGCTCGGTGGCGGTCTCCTTGGTGAGCAGCCACACCCCGGGCGGCGGCACGGCCCAGGGATCCTCCATCTCGCCGCACTCGATGGCGCGGCCCCAGAGGTTGTCGTCGATGGAGTACACCTTCTCCTTCGTCGCCTGGATCGGGATGCCGTGGTCGTAGGCGTAGTGGATCGAGTCCTCGCGGGTCATGCCCCAGCCCCGCACCGGCGCGATCACCTCGAGGTCGGGCGCCAGGGCCCGGGTGGACACCTCGAAGCGCACCTGGTCGTTGCCCTTGCCGGTGCAGCCGTGGGCCACGGCGTGGGCGCCGTGGTAGCGGGCCGCCTCCACCAGGTGCTTCACGATCACCGGCCGGGACAGGGCCGACACCAGGGGGTAGCGACCCTCGTAGAGGGCGTTGGCCTTGAGGGCGGGGGCCACGAAGTCGTCGGCGAACTCCTGTCGGGCATCGACCACGAGGGCCTCCACCGCGCCGGCGGCGCGGGCCCGCTCGCGCACGACGTCCCAGTCGTCGCTGGCCTGGCCGACGTCGACGGCCAGGGCCACGACCTCGACCCCCAGCTCCTCGATCATCCAGCGCACGGCCACGGAGGTGTCGAGACCGCCGCTGTAGGCCAGTACCACGCGCTTCGCCACAGTTGTTCCTCTTTCGTCTTCCGGTTCGGTAGGAGTCTGGTCCCTGGCGGGACGGGGTCTGTACTGGCCGGCTCAGAGGCCGGCGTGCTCTCGCAGGCGGTCGGCGAGCGGTCCGCCGGGCGCGCCGTCGGCCACGATCACGATCACGGTGTCGTCGCCGGCGACGGTGCCCAGCACCTCGGGGAGGCCGGCCCGGTCGAGCGCCGAGCCGACCACGTTCGCGGTGCCCGGCGGGGTGCGGACCACGACCACGTTCGCGGAGTGGGCGATCTCGACGACCCAGTCGGCGCACACCTTGCGCAGGTGGTCGTCGGGTGCCCGCTGGTCGCGCGGCAGCTCGGGGATGGCGTAGATCGACTCGCCGGCACCGGAGCGGACCTTGATGGCCCCGAGGTCGTCCAGGTCGCGGCTCACCGTGGCCTGGGTGGCGGCCACGCCCTCGTCGGCCAGCAGGTGCACCACCTGCTCCTGGCTGGTCACGGCGTGCGATCCGAGCAGCTTCGCCACGAGGTGCTGGCGCTGGGTCTTGGCCAGCCGGACCGGTGCGGTCTGGGCTCGCGCCGCCACGTCAGGCCTCGGTCCAGGTGCGCCGGACCAGCCACTCGAGGGCGCCGCGCGCCGCCGGAAGCCGGTTCGTGGCCTCGGGCCACACCCGGCTCTGGGGGCCGTCGAGCACGTCGTCGGTGACCTCCTCGCCGCGGTGGGCGGGCAGGCAGTGCAGGAAGATGGCGTTCGGGGCTGCGGCCGACATCAGCCCCGCGTCGACGCGGTACGGCTCGAAGATCGGCTTGCGCACGGCCCTCTCGGCCTCCTGGCCCATCGAGTACCAGGCGTCGGTGACCACCACGTCCGCGCCGTCGACCATGGCCTTGGGATCGGGATCGGCGTCGGCCACCGGCGCGCCCAGGTCGCCGAAGCGGGCCAGGTCCTCCGGGGGCGGGTCGTAGCCCGGCGGGCAGGCGAACCGCAGGCCCATGCCCGACATCGACGCCGCCAGGCCGAGGGAGCGGGCCACGTTCGAGTAGTCGCCCACCCACGTGACGGTGCGGCGGGCGAGGTCGCCGAGCTCGGCCCGGATGGTGAGCAGGTCGGCCAGGGCCTGGAGCGGGTGGCTGTGGTCCGACAGCAGGTTGACCACGGGGATGTCGACCGCGGCAGCCATGCGTTCGAGGATCGAGTGGTCGAACACCCGGGCCGCGATGACCGAGTGGTAGCAGGCCAGGGTGCGAGCGACGTCCTCCGCCGACTCCCGCCCGCCGATGTCGACCTCGTCGGGCTTGAGCGAGATCGGGTGGCCGCCCAGCTGGACCACCGCCATCTCGGTGGAGTTGCGGGTGCGGTTGGACGGCTTCTCGAAGATGAGCGCGACCCCCCGGCCGGCCAACACGGGCGGCGGGGGCGACGGGTCGGCGCAGCGATCGAGCACCTCGGCCAGCTCGGGCGCGGTGAGGTCGTCGATGTCGAGCAGGTGGCGGGTCACGCGGGGGCCTCCAGGCCGGGGGTGGTCTCGACCACGGCGTCGAGGGCGGCCGCGAGCACCCGCAACGCCCGGTCGATCTCGTCGTCGGTCACGAGCAGCGACGGCGCCAGGCGCAGGGCGCTCGGGGTGACGGCGTTGATCACGAGGCCCTTGTCGAGCGCCTCGGCGGCCACGCGGCGGGCGTCGATGCCCGGCACCAGCTCGGCGGCCACGAGCAGGCCCAGGCCTCGCACCTCGGCCACGGCTGGGAGCTCCTCCAGGCCGGCGGTCAGGGTGGCGCCGGCGTCGGTGGCGCGGGTGGGCACGTCCTCGGCCTCCATCACGGCGAGCACCGCCCGTGCGGCGGCGGTGGCGAGGGGCTGGCCGCCGTAGGTGGTGGCGTGGTCGCCGGGCTCGAAGGCGGCGGCGACATCGGCGCGGGCCCAGCAGGCCCCGATGGGCACGCCGTTGCCCAACGCCTTGGCCATCGTGACCACGTCGGGCACCACACCGAAGTGCTGATGCGCGAACCAGGCGCCGCAGCGGCCCAGGCCGGTCTGCACCTCGTCGACCATGAACAGCAGGCCCCGCTCGTCGCAGAGCCGCCGGACCCCGGCGAAGTACTCGGCCGTGGCCGGGTTGACCCCGCCCTCGCCCTGCACCGGCTCGAGCAGCACGGCGGCCACCGTCGGATCGATGGCCGCCTCGAGGGCGGCCAGGTCGTTCCAGGCGACGTGGCGGAAGCCCTCCGGCAGCGGCTGGAAGGCCTCGTGCTTCTGCGGCTGGCCCGTGGCGTGGAGGGTGGCCAGCGTGCGGCCGTGGAACGAGCCCAGGGCGCTGACCACCACGTGGCGACCTCGGCCGCCCCACTTGCGGGCCAGCTTGAGCGCGCACTCGTTGGCCTCGGCCCCCGAGTTGGCGAAGAACACCTTCCCCCCGCCGCCGAGGAGGCGGTCGAGGGTGACCGCCACCTGCCAGCCGGGCTCGGTGCCGAACAGGTTCGACACGTGCAGGAGCGTTCGCGCCTGCTCGGCGAGCGCCTCGGCCACCGCGGGGTGGCTGTGGCCGAGGGAGGTGACGGCGAGGCCCGAGAGGAAGTCGAGGTACTCGTTGCCGTCCGCGTCCCAGAGGAGGCTCCCCTCGCCCCGCACGAACTGGACCTTCGGGGGGCCGTAGGTGGGCATCAGCGGGCAGCGGTCCAGCGCCTCGGGGGCGTGCATGGCGTCCCGGTGGGTGACGGACGCGGCGCTCACGAGCCGGCCCCGTCGGTGCGGGTGATCATGGTGCCCACCCCGGCGTCGGTGAGCAGCTCGAGCAGCACCACGTGGGCGATGCGCCCGTCGAGGATGTGCGCCGAGCCGACGCCGGCATCGATGGCGGCCAGGCAGGCCTCCACCTTCGGGATCATGCCGCCGGCGACCACGCCGTCCTCGATCAGGAGGCGGGCCCGGGCCGCCGACAGGCGCGAGACGAGCGAGCTGGGATCGGCGACGTCGGTCAGCACCCCGGGCACGTCGGTGAGGTAGATGAGCTTCTCGACGCCGAGGGCCTCGGCGATGGCGATCGCGGCGGAGTCGGCGTTGATGTTGTACGCCTGGCCGGTGGGGTCGGCGCCGATGGTGGAGATCACCGGGATGAACTGGTCGCGCAGGAGCGTGTCGAGGATCTTGCGGTTCACGGCCACCACGTCGCCCACGTAGCCGAGGTCCTCGCTGCGCTGGGTGGCCACGATCAGGCCGGCGTCCTCGCCCGAGAGGCCGACCGCCACGTGGTCGTGCTGGTTGATGGCCGAGACGATGTCGGCGCCCACGCGCCCGGCGAGCACCATCCGGGCCACGTCGAGCGTCTCGGCGTCGGTGACGCGCAGCCCGTCGCGGAACTCGCTCTCCTTGCCGAGCTTGGCCAGGAGCGCGCCGATCTGGGGACCGCCACCGTGCACCACCACCGGCCGCAGGCCCACGGCGCGCAGCAGCACGACGTCGGCGGCGAACGAGTGGCTCAGGGCCTCGTCGACCATGGCGTTGCCGCCGAACTTGATCACGACGACCTTGCCGGCGAAGGCCTGGATGTACGGCAGCGCCTCCACCAGCACCGCGGCGCGGGTGGCGTCGTCGAGGTCGGTGAGCTCCTGGTCGGCCATCACCCCACTCTATTCGGCACCCTGCATGACTATGCAAGCCAGTTGCTCGTGGCACCGCTCCCTGCCGCTGGACGGGCCGGCGGCCCTCCCGTACGGTCGACGGGTCGCTGCGCCGCTCGCGCAGCCCTGCGATGGCCCCCTGGCGCCGCGAAGCCAGGCCCGATGACCTCGAGGAGCACCTCGGCGAGCCGGTGACCCGGCCCGACCGCTACGCCCGGGCCCAGCTGCGCGAGCAGCGGCGCCACCATCCCCGATCCTGCGCCGGCCACCTGATCCTGGCCCCGCTCTGGGTGGCCTACCAGGCCAACCTCGGAACGCTGCTGCGCACCTGCGATGCCGTCGGCGCCTGCCTCGCCGTTCCCGACACGCCCCACTACGCCGAAGCGCTGGCCAAGGGCGACACCCTCCCCCGTCGACCGCACATCCACCGGGTCCGACGATCGAAGGAGACCTGGGTCCGCAACGAGCGCGATCGTGGCGCGCGGGTGGTGGCGGTGGAGCTGGCCGACGGGGCCATCCCGTTGGTCCTGCTCGAACCAGCTCGCCGGCGCACGGTGGTCCTGCTCGGCCACGAGCACCACGGCGTCCCCGACGAGGCCATGGAGCTGTGCGATGTGGCCGTGCAGATCCCGATGCTCGGCGTGGGCCACTCCCTCAACGTCGCGGTGGCCGGCTCGCTCGTGGCCTACCGCCTGGCCGGGTTGGCGTGACCGGTCAGCTGCCGCCGGTGTTCTCGTCGATGTACTCGTGGGTGAGGTCGTTGGTGAGGACGGTGAAGGTGCCGTCGCCGAGACCCAGGTCGCAGTCGATCACCAGGTGGCGCTGGGTCATGTGGGCGGCCACCGTCGCCTGGTCGTGGGCGATCGTGACGCCGCCGGCGGCCACGGTGGTGCCGCCGTAGGCCACCGAGATCCGCTCCTGGTCGAAGTCGATGCCGGCCGAACCGAGCTCGCTGGCCAGGCGACCCCAGTACGGGTCCTGGCCGAACCACGAGCACTTGCAGAGGGCGCTGCGGGCGATCTGGCGGGCGCCGGCCTCGGCGTCGGCGTCCGATGCGGCACCGGAGACGGTGAGCTTGACCACCTTGGTGGCGCCCTCCGCGTCGCCCGCCATCTGCAGCGCGAGGTCGGCACAGGCCTGCCCGACGGCCTCGGCGAGGTCGGTCCGAGCCACCGGGCCGGCCGCGCCGCTGGCGAGGATGATCACCGTGTCGTTGGTGGACCGGCAGGCGTCGGTCATCAGGACGTTGAAGCTCGTGCTCACCGCAGCCCGCAGGATCTCCTGGAGGTCGGCGGGCTCGGCCTCGGCGTCGGTGGTGAGCACGGCCAGCATGGTGGCCATGTTCGGGGCGAGCATCGCCGCGCCCTTGGCCATGCCGCCCACCACGGCGCCGCTCGCACCCACCGGGACCAGGGTCTCCTTGCGATGCGTGTCGGTGGTGCGGATCGCCTCGGCGGCGGCCGCTCCCCCGTCGTCGGTGCGGGCCGCCACGGCGTCGGGGATGCCGGCCAGGATGACCTCGATCGGCAGCGGGATACCGATCAGGCCGGTGGAGCACACCAGCACCTCGTGCGGGTCGCACCCGAGACCCGCGGCGGTGGTGGCGCACATGGCCTGGGCATCGGCGCGACCCGGCGCACCCGTGGCGGCGTTGGCGTTGCCCGAGTTGAGGATCACCGCGGCAGCCCGCCCGCCGGTGCGCTCGAGGTGCGACCGCGACGTCAGCACCGGTGCTGCGGTCATCTTGTTGTCGGTGAACACCGCGGCGGCGGGCACGGGCCGGCCGTCGGCGGTGGCGACCAGCGACAGGTCGGGATCACCCGACGCCTTGATGCCGGCGGCCACGCCGGCCGCCACGAAGCCCTTGGGGGCGGTCACGCTCATGTGGATCGGGCTCTCTTCCGGGTCTCGAGGTGCCGATCGGGCCGATTCCTGTCGATCGTGGGCGCCAGGCGGACCAGATCGACAGGAATCCCCGAGCCGGCAGGGGCAGTGGGAGTGGCAGAAGCGGAGTGGGCGGCTACGGGTAGAGGCCGGCCACGGGAAGGCCGGCGGCCTCGGGCAGGCCCAGGGCCACGTTGGCCGACTGGAGGGCACCGCCGGACGCGCCCTTGGTGAGGTTGTCGAGGGCGGCGAGGGCCACGACCCAGCCGGTGCGATCGTCGGCGTAGGCGGTGACGTGCACCGCGTTGGAGCCGAGGGTGGCCTTGGTGGAGGGCGGCTCGTGGCGCACCTCCACGAACGGCTCGGCGTCGTAGGCGGCGTGGAGCACCTGGCGTAGCTCGTCGGTGGAGGTGGCCGCGGTGGGCCGGGCGTAGCAGGTGGCCAGGATCCCCCGGTTCATCGGGGCCAGGTGCGGGGTGAAGAGGACCTGCACGTCGGCTCCGGCCACGCCGGCAAGGTTCTGCTCGATCTCGGGCGTGTGGCGGTGGTCGAGCATGCCGTAGGCCACGAAGTTCTCGTCGACGGTGTTGAAGGCGTTGGTGGGCTTGGGCGGTCGACCGGCGCCCGAGACGCCGCTGGCGGCGTCGACCACGATGCCCGTGGGCGCCACCAGGCCGGCCGCGAGGAGCGGGGCCAGGGCGAGCGTGGCGGTGGTGACGTAGCAGCCCGGCGTGGCGACCAGCTTCGCCTCGGCCAGCTCGGCCCGGAACAGCTCGGGCAGGCCGTAGACCGACTCGGCGAGCAGGTGGGGCACGGTGTGCTCGTGGCCGTACCAGGTGGGGTACAACCCGGCGTCCTTCAGGCGGAAGTCGGCGCCCAGGTCCACCACCACCCGGTTCCCGTCGAGCAGGCCGGGCACGATCTCCTGCGACGCGCCGTGGGGCAGCCCGCAGAACACCAGGTCGAGGCCGTGGTCGTCGGCCACGCCCTCGACGTAGGGCGTGAAGGTGAGGTGGCCGTAGGCCGACGCCAGGCTCGGGTACAGGTCGGCCACGGCCGTGCCGGCTTGGGAGTCGCCGGTGGCGACGACCACCTCGAGGTCGGGGTGCCCGGCGATCAGGCGCAGCAGCTCGGCCCCGGTGAACCCCGATGCCCCGACGATGCCGACCCTGGTAGCCATGCCGCCGAGTGTATTCGGGACCATGCATGACTATGCAAGTGCGTTCTGGGAACAAGAACCGAACCGTCGATCGCGCGCGACGGGGCTTGACGGGGAGGACGACGTCCCGTAGAAACTGGACTCGTGTCCAGCAGCGCTGTCCAGGTTCCGATGGCGGCGACGCGGCGGCACCTGTCGGCCCGCCAGGCCCGCACGGTCCACAAGCTGACCGAGGCGGCCGTGGCCGAGCTGGTGGACCACGGCTACCCGGCCCTCACGGTGCGCAACGTGGCCAAGCGGGCCGGGGTGGCACCCGCCACCGCGTACACGTACTTCGGGTCCAAGGAGCACCTCGTGGCCGAGGTGTTCTGGCGGCGGTTCGAGGCCCAGGAGCCCCGCCCGCTCGACCGCCGCCGCTCCCCCGCCGCCCGGGCCACCGACGTGCTGCTCGACTTCGCTCTGGTGGTGGCCGAGGAGACCGACCTGTCGGCGGCCTGCACCGTGGCCCTGCTGGCCGACGATGCCGAGGTCCGCGAGCTGCGCATGCGCATCGGGATGGAGCTGCACCGCCGCCTCCTCGACGCGCTGGGAGACGACGCCACGCCGATCGTGGTGCAGACCCTCGAGCTGGCCACCTCGGGTGCCCTCCTCCAGGTGGGCACCGGCCACCTCGACTACGACACGATCCCCAGCCTGCTTGCCGACGTCGCCCACCTCGCCCTCGCTGGAGCCCGCCCGTGACCACCGCCACCGCGCCCCTCGTGTACGACCCCTACGCCTACGAGATCCACGAGGACCCGTACCCCACCTACGAGCGACTGCGGGAGGAGGCGCCCCTCTACCGCAACGAGGAGCGCGGCTTCTGGGCGCTGTCCCGCCACGCCGACGTGCTCGCCGGGTTCCGGGACTCCGACACGTTCTCGAGCGCCGAGGGAGTGTCGATCGACCCGGCGGCGTCGGGCCCCCACGCCCACCGCACCATGAGCTTCCTGGCGATGGACCCGCCCCAGCACGGCCGCATGCGAGGGCTCGTGTCCCGGGGCTTCACGCCCCGGCGGGTGGCCGACATGGAGGCCGGCATCCGCGAGCTGACCACCCAGCACCTCGACGCCTGCCTGGAGCAGGGATCGTTCGACTTCGTGGCCGACCTGGCCGGCAAGCTGCCGATGGACGTGATCTCCGAGATGCTCGGCGTGCCGCAAGCCGACCGGGCCGAGCTCCGGAAGAGGTCCGACCTGCTGGTGCACCGCGAGGAGGGCATGACCGACGTGCCGCCCGCCGGCGTGGCCGCCGCGCTGGACCTGGTCGTGTACTACGCCGACCTCATCGCCGATCGCCGGGCCAACCCCGGCGACGACCTGGTGTCGGCCCTGTGCGCCGCCGAGATCGACGGCGACCGCCTCACCGACGACGAGATCACCGGCTTCCTGTTCCTGATGGTGGTGGCCGGCAACGAGACCACCACCAAGCTGCTGGCCCACGCCTGGTACTGGGCGTGGCGCAACCCCGACCAGCGGGCCAAGCCCTTCGAGGACCCCGGCCGCATCGGCGACTGGGTGGAGGAGACCCTGCGCTACGACACGTCGAGCCAGATGCTCGCCCGGGTGACCCGCACCCCGGTGGAGCTGCACGGCCGGGTGCTGCCGCCCGGTGAGCGCGTGCTGCTGCTGGTGGGCGCGGCGAACCGGGATCCGCGGGCCTTCCCCGAACCTGACCGCTACGACCTCGACCGGGACACCAGCGGCATCGTGAGCTTCGGGTTCGGCCGCCACTTCTGCATGGGCGCGTCGCTCGCCCGCCTCGAGACCCGGGTGGTGCTCGAGGAGCTCGTGCGCCGGGTGCGCACCTACGAGATCGATGCGGATGCGGCGAGGCGGGTCCACTCGGTGAACGTGCGGGGCTTCGACACGCTCCCCACCACGGTGGAGGTGCGCTGACGTGCCCCGCTTCGACCCGCACCCCGAGCTCCGACCCGCGGTGGTCACCGGCGCCTCGGCCGGCATCGGCGCCGCCACCGCCGCCGCGCTGGCCGCCGCCGGGCACCCGGTGGTCCTCGCCGCCCGCCGGGTGGAGCGCCTCGCCGACCTGGCGGCCCAGCTCCGCGCCGACGGCGCCGAGGCGCTCGCCCTGCCGCTCGACCTGGCCGACCCGGCGTCGATCGACGAGTTCGCCGAGCGCGCCGCCGACGCCCTCGGGCCGCTCGACGTGCTCGTCAACAACGCCGGTGTGGTGGAGATCATGACCGGCGCGGGTGCCGACCCCGACGACTTCGCGGCGTCGGTGCAGGTCAACCTCCTGGGAGCCCACCGGCTGGCCGCCCGCCTCGCACCTGCGATGGTCGGGCGGGGCCACGGCGACGTGGTGTTCGTGACCTCCGACGTCGTGGTCCGCCCCCGCACCCGCATGGCGGCGTACGTGACGGCCAAGGCCGGCATGGAGGGGCTGGCCCGGGCCATGCAGATGGAGCTCGAGGGCACCGGCGTGCGGGTGGGCATGGTCCGGCCCGGCCCGGCGAGCACCGAGCAGGGCACCACGTGGTCCGAGGACGCCGTGAACGCGGTGGTGGCCGACTGGGCCGCGTGGGGCCACATGCGCCACGACGGCGCCCTGCGGCCCCGCAACGTGGCCGACGCCATCGTGGCGATGGTCTCCGCGCCCAAGGGCACCCACCTGACCCTCATCGAGGTGCAGCCCGAAGCCCCCGTCCGAGCCGATCGCACCCACGAGTGAGCCGATGACCACCACCGAGACCACCACCGACCTGCCCCTCCCGCCCAAGGTGTCGGGCGACCACGGGGGAACCGGGCACCTCGAGGAGCTCCGCGTCGATCCGATCGGCCTGCTCGAGCGCACCCGCGCCGAGTGCGGCGACGCCGGGGAGTTCCGCCTCGCCGACAAGGAGGTGGTGCTCCTCACCGGGGCCGAGGCCAACGAGGTCTTCTTCCGTGCCACCGACGACGACCTCGACCAGGCCGCCGCCTACCCGTTCATGAAGCCGATCTTCGGCGAGGGCGTCGTGTTCGACGCCCCACCCGAGCGCCGCCGCGAGATGCTGCACAACCAGGCGCTGCGGGACTCGTTCATGCGGGGCCACGCCGAGACCATCCAGCGCGAGGTCGAGGAGATGGTGGCGCGCTGGGAGGAGGCCGGGAGCGGCGAGATCGACCTGCTCGACTGGTTCGCCGAGCTCACGATCTACACGTCGTCGTCGTGCCTGATCGGTCGGCGCTTCCGGCTCGACCTCGACCACCGCTTCGCCGAGCTGTACCACGACCTCGAGCGCGGCACCGATGCGATCGCCTTCGTGGACGCCCACGCCGACATCCCGTCGTTCCACGCCCGCGATGCCGCACGCGTCCAGATGGTGGCGCTCGTGCAGGAGATCATCGACCGTCGCACCGCCGAGGGACCGCCCGCCGACCCCGAGGAGCGGGACCTGCTCGACGTCCTGATCTCGATCAAGGACGACGACGGGGCGCTGCGCTTCGACGCCGACATGATCACCGGGATGTTCATCTCGATGATGTTCGCCGGGCACCACACCACCTCGGGCACGGCGGCCTGGACGCTCATCGAGCTGCTGCGCCACCCCGAGGAGCTGGCCGCCGTGGTGGCCGAGCTCGACGAGCTCTACGCCGACGGGGCCGAGGTGTCCTACCAGGCGCTGCGCGCCATGCCTCGGCTGGAGGGCGCCATCAAGGAGGCGCTGCGCCTCCACCCGCCGCTGATCCTGCTGCTGCGCGTGGCCAACGTCGACCTCGACGTGGCCGGGGTCCACATCCCCGCCGGGAAGATGGTGGGCGCCAGTCCCTGGGTGTCGAACCGGCTCCCCGAGGCGTTCGGCGACGCCGATGCGTTCCGACCGGGCCGCTACGCCGAGGATCCCGCCGCCGACGTGGCCAACCCCTGGAACTGGATCCCCTTCGGTGCCGGTCGCCACCGGTGCGTGGGGGCGGCGTTCGCCATGATGCAGCTGAAGGCGATCTTCTCGGTGCTCCTGAAGGATTGGAGCTTCGAGGCGGCCCAGCCGCTCGACAGCTACCGCAACGACCTGTCGAAGATGGTGATCCAGCTCGCCCAGCCGTGCCGGGCCACCTTCGCCCGCCGCACCGAGGGCGCCGCATCGCCACGCCCGGCCGGTGCCGGGCCGCTCGATGCAGGCGAGACCGCCGCCCGGCCCGGTGGTCGCACCAGCGGGTGGCGGGTGGTGGTCGACCGAGACCTGTGCCAGGGCCACGCCGTGTGCGAGGGCGAGGCCCACTCGGTGCTCCAGGTGTCGAAGAAGGGCGACCTCACGATCCTCGACGACCGCCCGGGCGACGACGCGCGCGGGGCCGTGGAGGCCGCCGTCCGGTTCTGCCCGACCCACGCCCTGTCCATCGTCGACGACTGACCGCCGGTCCGCCGACCCACCCGAGACCGAACCCTCCGAAAGGACGCGCCATGCCCGCCTACCCCCGTGCCGAGCTCGAAGAGATGGTGGAGCGCTGGCTCCAGGCCAACCGGGACGCCGAGGCCGCCGGCGACTGGGGCCCGATGGCCGACCTCTACACCGAGGACGCCACCTACGGCTGGAACTACGGCCCGAAGGAGAACTTCATGGCCGTGGGCCGTGAAGAGATCCGCTCGGTTGCGCTGGGCCTCGAGATGGGCGGCCTCGGCGGGTGGGAGTACCCGTACCAGGAGGTGATCATCGACGACGCCAAGGGACACGTGGTGGGCTTCTGGCGCCAGATCGCCGATGCCACCCGAGCCGATGGGAGCCACTACGAGGTCGCGGGCATCGGCGGGTCGTGGTTCCGCTACGGCGGCGACTTCCAGTGGTCCTGGCAGCGGGACTGGTTCGACTACGGCAACGCCGCCGCCGTGTTCCTGGAGATGATCGGCGACGGGACCCTGTCGGCGGGGATGACGGCGCGCATGGAGCGCTCGCTCCAGCCCGGACAGCTCCCCGGCCACTACCTCCTGGCCGACACGCCGGTGGGCCTCTGGGACGTGCCCTCGTGATCGACGGCCTCGACCGCAACCTGATCGACGGCGACCTCCGACCGTCGTCCTCCGGGGCCACCTTCGCCACCCTGAACCCCGCCACCGAAGAGGTGCTCGGCCAGGCTGCCGACGCGACGAGCGAGGACCTCGACGCCGCCATCGCCGCCGCCCGGCGCGCCTTCGACGAGACCGACTGGTCCCGTGACCATGCCTTCCGGGTCCACTGCGTGCGCCAGCTGCGCGACGCGCTCACCGCCCACGCCGACGAGCTGCGCGAGCTCACCATCGCCGAGGTGGGCGCGCCCCGCTTCCTGACCACCCTCGCCCAGCTCGATGCCCCGGTGGCCGACCTCGGCTTCGTGGCCGACGTGGCCGACGGCTACGAGTGGCAGCGCGACCTCGGCGACGCCACGCCGGCGGGGATCCCGAGCCGCCGCTGGGTCCTGCGCGAGGCCGCGGGCGTGGTGGGCGCCATCACCCCGTGGAACTTCCCGCACCAGATCAACCTGGCCAAGGTCGGTCCTGCGCTGGCCGCGGGCTGCACGGTGGTCCTGAAGCCCGCCCCGGACACGCCCTGGGCGGCCGCCGCCCTGGGCGCCGTCGCCCGAGAGACCGACCTGCCGGCGGGCGTGCTCAACGTCGTGAACTCGTCGGACCACGCCCTGGGTGCGGCGCTCGCCACCGATCCCCGCGTGGATCTCGTGTCGTTCACGGGGTCCACCGCCACGGGCCGCAGGGTCATGGCCGGTGCGGCCGAGACGCTCAAGCGGATGTTCCTCGAGCTGGGCGGCAAGTCGGCGTTCGTGATCCTCGACGACGCCGACCTGGCGTCGGCCTCGGCCCTGGCGGCGTACACAGCCTGCACCCATGCCGGCCAGGGCTGCGCCATCACCACGCGCCTGCTCGTGCCGCGGGCGCGCCACGACGAAGCCGTGGAGGCAACCGCCGCCACCATGGCCGCGCTCGGCGCCCGCGATCCGCAGGCCCCCGGGACGATCTGCGGACCCCTGATCTCCGCCCGCCAGCGGGAACGGGTGGAGGGCTACCTCCGGCTGGCGCTCGAGGAGGGCGGCACCTTCGCCACCGGAGGCGGCCGGCCGGAGGGCATGGATCGTGGCTTCTTCGTGGAGCCGACCCTGGTGACCGGGCTCGACAACTCCGCCCGCGTGGCGCGCGAGGAGGTCTTCGGGCCGGTCCTGGTGGTCATCCCCCACGACGGGGACGACGATGCGGTTCGCATCGCCAACGACTCGCCCTACGGGCTCTCCGGTGCGGTGCACAGCGCCGACGTCGAGCGGGCCTGGCGCGTGGCGCGCCGCGTGCGGACGGGGACGATGAGCGTCAACGGCGGCGTCTGGTACGCCGCCGACGTGCCCTTCGGCGGCTACAAGGCCTCGGGCATCGGACGGGAGATGGGCGTGGCCGGGTTCGAGGAGTACCTGGAGACCAAGTCGGTGGCCGAGGCCATCTAGATCGAGATCGAGATCGACGAGCGAGGGGAAGCGATGGGCAGGTTCGACGGGAAGGTGGCGATCGTCACCGGAGCAGCAGGGGGCATCGGCGAGGCCTACGCCCGCGCCCTCGCCGCGGAGGGGGCATCGGTGGTGGTGGCCGACCTCGACGAGAAGGGCGAGGAGACGGCCGCATCGATCACCGCGACAGGTGGTGGCGAGGCCGCGTTCGTGCGGGTGGACGTGTCCAGCCCGGAGTCCACCGCGGCCATGGCCGCGGCCACGATCGAGCGGTTCGGCGGCATCGACCACCTCGTGAACAACGCCGCGATCTACGGCGGGATGCAGTTCGACCTGCTCCTCACCGTGGATTGGGACTACTACCGCCGGTTCATGGGCGTGAACATGGACGGAGCCCTCCTGTGCACCCGGGCCTGCTACGAGTCGATGGCCGAGCGCGGCGGCGGGTCGATCGTGAACCAGTCGTCCACCGCGGCGTGGCTCTACTCGGGCTTCTACGGCCTGGCCAAGGTGGGGGTCAACGGGCTCACCCAGCAGCTGGCCCACGAGCTCGGCGGGCGCAACATCCGGATCAACGCCATCGCCCCCGGTCCCACCGACACCGCCGCCACCCGAGCCCAGGTGGGCGAGGCCTACATCGAGACGCTCGTGAAGGACCTGGCGCTCAAGCGCCCGGGCCGGCCCGAGGACATGGTGGGGATGTGCCTGTTCCTGCTGTCGGACGACGCGTCGTGGGTGACCGGGCAGATCTTCAACGTCGACGGCGGACAGGTGTTCCGCTCGTGACGGCGCGAGCCGGCTTCATCGGCCTGGGCAACATCGGCAAGCCGATGGCCCGCCGCCTCACCGACTGGCCGGCCGGGCTGACGGTGTGCGATGCCGTGCCCGCCGCCACCGAGTCGTTCGCCGCACGTGGCGTTCACGTGGCCGCCACGCCGGCCGAGGTGGCGGAGCGGTCCGACGTGATCTCGATCATGGTGCGCGACGACGCCCAGGTCACCGACGTCCTCACGGGCGCCGACGGCATCCTCTCGACCGCGGCGCCGGGCACCGTGGTGGCCATCCACTCGACCGTGGAGGCCGACACCCCGGCGCGCCTCGCCGAGGCGGCCGCCGCGCACGGCGTCCACGTCATCGATGCGCCGGTGAGCGGCGGGGCCATGGGCGCGGCCGCGGGCACGCTCGCCGTCATGGTGGGCGGCAGCGACGAGGCGGTGGCCATCGCCCGCGAGCCGCTGGGCGCCTTCGCCTCGCTCGTGGCCCACCTCGGACCGGTGGGCGCCGGCACCCGGGCCAAGCTGGCGCGGAACCTCATCACCTTCGCGTCCTACGGCGCCGTGGGCGAGGCCCTGCGGCTGGCCGAAGCCGCCGGCGTCGATCTGGCCCTGCTCGGCGAGGTGGTCCGCCACTCCGATCGCGTGACCGGTGGGCCCGGCGCAGTGATGCTGCGGGACACCGCGGCGGCGCTCGGCGCCGACGATGGCCTCCGCCCCATCTTCGAGCACACCCGCGGCCTCGGCGAGAAGGACCTGCAGCTGGCGCTCGAGCTCGGCCGAGACCTGGGCGTCGACCTGCCCTTCGCCGCCCTGGCCCACGAGCACCTCGGCGCCGCCCTCGGCGTCCCGCACCCCCGGGAGGACCAGCGATGACCGACGACCAGCGCCGCGAGCGGGGCAAGGACCTGATGCGCCAGGTGTACGGCTGGGACTTCGACCCCAACCAGCCGTTCGAGGTCCAGACGGTCGACCACCTCTTCGGCGAGGTGTGGGACCAGGGCAGCCTGTCGGTGCGCGATCGCCGGCTGCTGCTGATCGGGATGGCCGCCGGGAGCGGCCTGGAGGACGTGGCCGCCCTCCAGCTCGAGGCCGCCCTCACGAAGGGCGAGCTCCAGGTGGACGACCTGCGATACCTGGTCGTCTTCCTCGCCCACTACGCCGGGTGGCCGCGCGCCGCCAAGCTCAACAGCGAGGTCGAGGCACTCATCGGCCGCCACGAGCGCTCGGCAGCCGCCGCCGAGGACGACCTGCCGTGACCGATCGGGCCGCCGACCCCTGGTCTGGTCGCAGCCACGCCGAGCTGGCCGAGCTGGCCCGCGAGCTGCTCATGGCCGGGCACCTGATCGACCGGTCGGGCATGCCGCACCTGATCAGCCGGTTCGGCCGCGACGGCATGCGCGACATCGCGATCGACGAGTGGATGTCGTCCAGCCCGATCTACACCCATCGCATCCAGCAGCTCCTCGCCTTCGAGGGCGACACGGTGGAGGTGATCTTCAAGGGCATGCAGCTCGACGTCGGCGCACCGCCGGAGTTCCTCGACTTCCGCTACGAGGTGCTCGACGACCACCACGGCCGGTTCCACCTCGACCACTGCGGCGCCCTGATGGACGTGGAGCCGATGGGCGACGACTACGTGCGGACGATGTGCCACGAGATCGAGGACCCGACCTTCGACGCCACCGCAGCGGCCACCAACCCCCGGGCTCGGATGCGGCCCGAGCACCGGCCACCCCGGTCGCCCGCAGGCCGGCAGCCGCACTGCGCCTGGACGGTGACGATCGAGCCGGATGCCGAGCCCCTGCCCTACCCCGCCCAGGCCGCTCGCCTCGCCGAGTCGGCGGCCGCCCGCCTGCCGGTCGCCGTGCCGCCAGTCGGCCTCCCCGCCGACGACGGCTGGACGGACTACGCGGCGCCTCTCGACCCCGACCTGGTGATGGAGCGGTTCTCGTCGGCCACCCTGGCGGCGCTGGCCGACGAGGTCTGCCTCCAGGGACAGCTGCTCTCCCGCGGGTTCCTGCTGCACGTGCTCGACCGCTCCGACGGTGAGGAGGCCCGCGCCATCGGCCGCAAGCAGCTCACCGGGATCGCCGGGCTCGCCGCCAAGCGCCTGGCCCGAGCGCTCGGGCTGGAGCCGGACCTCGCCGGCATCGCCGCCCTGCTCGCGGTCCACCCGATGTTCCTGCCCCGCTCGTACGTCGACCTCCACCTCGATGTCCGGGACGAGGCGCTCGAGGTCGTGCTCGGCCCGTGCCCGGCGTTGCGCGAGGACGACGGGCTCACCTGGGCCGCGCTGCTGGCCGACGACGGCGACCGGGCGCTCGAGGCCGCCGTGACCGCCCTGGCGCCGCAGGCCCGCGTTGCTCGCGCCGCCCCCGGCGCGGGTGCGGTGGCGGCGTGGACCGTGCGGATCGACCCCACCGCCGAACCGGCCACCCAGCCCGACGAGGTCACGCTGGCGGAGTTCTCCACCGGGGCCCGGTTCGCCTTCGAGCGAAGGGGCACGGCCGGCTGACGGTGGGATGGGTAGCTTCGGGGCCGTGCTCCAGCCCACCCTCGGCACCCTCATCGGCGCGCAGCCCGGCGTCTCCACCACCCTCGCGTGGGGGTGCCTGGCCGCCGGGGTGATCCTCACGCTGATCGGCACCTGGCAGCGGACCGTGGTGGTCCGCCTGCGGGCCAACGGGATCCGCACCACCGCCCACGCCGTCGACTGCCCGCACCACGGCCCCATCGGCGGTCCCGGCGCCGGCCACCACCTGGTGTGGCGCTTCGAGACCGACGACGGCGCCCTCGTGGAGCACGAGGATCTGGCCGCCGGTCTCCACCACCCCTCCGAGGGGGAGACGGCCCGGATCATCTACGACCCCGACGACCCGCACAACGCCCGCCTCGAGACCTTCGCCGAGGGCACCCTCGCGTGGGCGCTGTTCTTCGGCAGCGGCCTGGTGCTGCTCGGGGTGGCGGCCGTGGCCGGCGTCGTGGCCGCCTTCGCCTGACCCCACCCTCGCCGATCGGAGCGCCCGTGCCCCTCGAACCCCGAGTCCGCCGCATCGTGGGGCTGATGAACCTCGTGGACCGCGGGGGCGACGACGTGCCCATCGACGTGCGCCGTCGCGTCGACGGTGCCCTGGCCCGGCGGGGCGCCGTGCTGGTCATGCCGAAGGGCCCGGCCCCCGCCTCCACGGTGGACCACCTCGTGCCGGTGCGAGACGGTCGGATCCGCGTCCGCGTCCACCGGCCCGTGGGGACGGGCCCGTTCCCCGCCTACGTGTTCCTCCACGGCGGCGGGTGGTGCGTGGGGACCATCGAGGAGCGCGATCCCCGGTGCCGCCAGATCGTGGCCGGGGCCCGATGCGTGGTCGTCTCCGTCGACTACCGCATGGCGCCCGAGAACGCCTTCCCGACCCCCGCCGAGGACTGCTACTCGGCGCTGGAGTGGGTGGCCACCCATGCCGCCGAGCTCGACGTGGATCCCACCCGCCTCGCGGTGGGTGGCGAGTCGGCCGGCGCCAACCTGGCGGCCGTCGTGTGCCTCATGGCCCGTGACCGATCGGGCCCGCCGCTGGTCCACCAGTGGCTGGACGTGCCCGCCACCGACGTGACGTTGTCGCAGCCGTCGTTCGAGGAGGTGCCCGATGGGTACCTCCTCGACCGGAGCACCATCCTGCGCTTCCGCGAGCTCTACCTGGGCGACCTCGATCGGGTCACCGACCCCTACGTGTCACCGCTCCTCGCCGACCTGCGCGACCTCCCGCCGGCGTGGATCATGAGCGCCGAGTACGACAAGCTGCGCGACGACGGCCGGGCCTACGCCCGAGCCCTCGAGGCCGCCGGGGTGCAGGCCTCGTTCCGCCTGCTCGAGGGTCACGTGCACCCGTCGTTCGCGTTCACGCGCTGGGTCCCGTCGGCCCGGGCCTACGAGGCCGACGCCATCGCCGCCCTGGCCCGCGCGTTCGCTCGCTGACCCACGCCGCGCCACCGGGCGCTCAGGTGGAGGGCTCCAGCACCACCGGGTCGCCCTCGGCGATGGCCCCGGGTTCGAGCACCGTGGCGTAGACCCGGCTCAGCGGCCCGTGCCGATGGTGCATGGCGTCGAAGTGCCCGTCGCGGAACCAGGCGGCGTTCTTCTTGCAGGGGATGGCGTAGGCGCTCACCTCGGCCAGGACGGAACCGATGCGCAGCTGTGCGCCGGGCCGGACCCGCGCCCACGGCAGCCCGGAGATGGTCACGTTCTCCCCGGCGAGTCCCGGGGCGAGCGGATGGCCCTGGGCGCGGAACGCGTCGATCACCTCGGTGGACCACAGGCACAGGGCCTGCCATGGGCGCCCGTGGTGCACGCGGTTGGCCTGGCGGTCGCCCCGCACGCCCCCGTGGTCGACCTCGACGGCCGGCACCGGCGCCTTGGGCACGCCGCCGTCGCTCACGAACAGGCCGGCCACCGTGCCCGAGGCCCTCGGGCCGAACCCGCCGATGCGGCGGACCTCGACCATCGCTGAGCGCCACTCGCCCCAGAACGTGCCGAGGGCTGCGTCGGGGTCGTCGGCGGCTTCGTGGAGCAGGGCGTGCTCGGCTCGGGCCCGGTGCGGGGCCACCGCGGCCACCACGTCGTCGCCCCGGTCGTCGGTGAGCAGGTCGAACAGCACCGGCGCCGAGCGCAAGGTGGCGGCCACGTCGCCAGAGGAGAACCGGTAGGGCCCGAGGGTGGTGCTCACGCCGCCAACCTACGCCGGACGATCAGCCGCGCAGCACCGCACCGTGCACGCCGGTGGCCGCCTCGATCAGACGAGCACGGGCATCGGCCACCTCGGCATCGGTCAGGGTCCGATCGACCGCCTGGAGGCGGACGGCGTACGCGAGGCTGCGCGACCCTGCGGCCACGGGCTCGCCGCGGTAGACGTCGAACAGGCGGACCGCCCACACGAGCGGGTCGGCACCGGCGAGGGTGCGCTCCACCTCGATGGCCGACACCCCGTCGGGCACCTCGAAGGCGAGGTCGATGTCGCTCGACGGGAACCGGCTGATCTGCCGGTACGCCGGGCTGCGTCGGGCGGCCCGGTGCAGCGCCCCGAGGTCGACCTCCAAGATGGCCACCCGCTCGCCGACGTCGTGGCGGTCGAGCACCGCCGGATCGACCTCGCCGACGCTGCCGACCCGCTCCCCCGCCACCAGCACCTCGGCGGCCCGGGTGGGGTGCAGGCCCGGCAGCTGGGCGTTGACCACCGCGGGCCGCTCGAGCCGGAGCAGCTCGGCCAGGACCTGCCAGACCTCGACCGCCGCCGGCGCCTCGCGCCCGGCGAGCGCCACGCCGAGGTGCTCGCGCTCGTCGGGCAGCGTCTGGCCCTCGGGTGGGGTCAGGAAGATGTGGCCGATCTCCCACAGCCCGACGCCCAGCTGGCGCCGCGCGTGGTTGTGGGCCACCGCGGCCACCAGGCCGGGGAGCAGCGCCGTGCGCAGGACCGACTCCTCGGCCACGAGGGGGTTCACCAGCTCGATCCCGGCGGGGTCGAGGCCGGCGGCCGCGAGCTGGCCCGGTGCCAGGAACGGGAGTGGCTGGCACTCGGCCAGTCCCAGCCCGCAGAGCAGGCGGCGCACGGCGCGCCGCTCGAGCTGGCGCTCGGTGAGCCGGCCGGAACGGGGCTCGGTGAGCTCCCGGTTCGGGATGTGGCGGTAGCCGTGGTGGCGGGCGACCTCCTCCACGACGTCGATCTCGGTGGCCGAGTCGTACCGCCAGGTGGGGATCGTCACCAGGTGGTCTGGGCCCTGGGGTTCGGTGGAGAAGCCGATCGGGGCGAGCACCTCGGCGATGCGCGCCGGCTCCAGGTCGGTGCCGAGGAGGGCGTTCACCCGGGCGGTGCGCACCAGCACGGGCGGGCGAGCGGGCAGCGTCGCGCGGACGTCGACCTGCACCGCCTCGGCGGAGCCGCCGCAGATCTCGGCGGCGAGCTGGCAGAACCGATCCGCCGCCAGCTCGGAGATGGCGGGGTCGACGCCCTTCTCGAAGCGCGCCGACGCCTCCGAGCGGAGGCCGAGGCGACGCGACGTGCGGCTGATCGTGGTGGGGTCGAACCAGGCCATCTCGAGCAGCACGTCAGTGGTGGCGGCGGAGATCTCGCAGTCGGCCCCGCCCATCACGCCGGCGATGCCGACCGGCACGTCGTCGCCGTCGGTGATGAGCAGGTCATCGACGGTGAGCGCCCGCTCCACGTCGTCGAGCGTCGTCATCGACTCCCCGGCCCGCGCCCGACGGACCCGCAGCGTGGCCCCGCCGACCTTGGCGAGGTCGTAGGGGTGGTTGGGCTGGCCCAGCTCGAGCATCACGTAGTTGGAGATGTCGACCAGGGCGGAGATGGGGCGCATGCCGAGGTCGATCAGGCGACGCTGCATCCACCCGGGCGACGGAGCCGACGGATCGACCCCGGTGAGGACCCGCGCCAGGAACCGGCCGCACCCGTCGGGCGCGGCGATCTCGGCGGCGAAGGGCGTACCGGCCGAGGTGGTGGCGCCCTGGCGACCGCCGGCCCCGCCCGAGGCCCACGTGACGGGCTCGCCCGCCGGCACCACGGCCGGCGGGGAGGGCAGGCGGAAGCCCACACCGACCTTGGCGGCGAGGTCTCGCGCCAGGCCGGCCACCGACATGGCATCGGGGCGGTTCGGGTTGACCTCGAGCTCCCACAGCACGTCGGGCTCGATGCCGAGGACCTCGGCGATCGGCGTGCCGAGCGAGGGCCCGCCGTCGAGCACGAGGATGCCGGCATGGTCGTCACCGAGCCCGATCTCCCGGGCGGAGCAGAGCATCCCGTTGGACCACTCGCCGCGCAGCTTGCGCCGCTCGATGTGCATGCCGCCCGGCATGGTGGTGCCGAGGGTGGCGAGCGGCACCCGGTCGCCCACCGCCATGTTGAAGGCGCCGCAGCAGATCTGGAGCGGCTCGCCGTCGCCGGCGTCCACCTGCACGAGCTGGATCTTGTCGGCGTTCGGGTGCGGGGCGAGGGCGAGCACCTCCGCCACCACGATGCCGTCGAGGCCCTCGCCCAGGCGGGTCTCCTCCTCCACCGGCGTGCCGAGGTCGTCGAACGCGGCGGCGATCGCCTCCGGGGCGACCGGGGCGTCGAGGAACTCGTGCAACCAGGAGGACAGGACCTTCATGGGGGAGCCTTCGGGTGGAGGGATCAGAACTGCTCGAGGAAGCGGATGTCGGTGCTGGCCAGCTCGCGCAGGTCGGTGACGCCGTGGCGGGTGGCGGCCAGCCGGTCCAGCCCGAACCCGAACGCGAACCCGGAGAACTCCTCGGGGTCGATGCCGCAGTTGGCCAGGACGTTGGGGTGCACCATGCCGCAGCCACCCAGCTCCAGCCAGGTGCCGTCGGGGCGCTGGAGGTCGAACTCCGCCGAGGGCTCGGTGAAGGGGAAGTACGACGGGCGCAGCCGCGAGGTCCATCCCGGCCCGAAGTAGGCCTTCGTGAACCTGTCGATCGTGCCGGCGAGGTGCCCGAAGGTGATCCCTCGGTCCACCACGAGGCACTCGAGCTGGTGGAAGACGGCCAGGTGCGTGGCGTCGGTGGCCTCGTTGCGGTACACCCGACCGGGCATCACCGAGTAGATCGGCGGCGCCTGCTCCTCCATCACCCGGATCTGCACCGGCGAGGTGTGGGTGCGCATCACCACCTCCCGGTCGCCCCCCAGGCCCACGAAGAACGTGTCCTGCATGTCCCGCGCCGGGTGGTACTCGCCGAAGTTGAGCGCGGTGAAGTTGTGCCAGTCGTCCTCGACCTCGGGACCCTCGGCCACGGTGAACCCGAGTCCGACGAACACGTCCTCGAGCTCCTCGATGGCCTGCGTGACCAGGTGGAGGTGGCCGGCGTCGCGCCCGGCGCGCACCTCGGTGAGATCGAGGCGCTCGGCCTCGGCCTGCTCACGCTGGGCGGTGGCGGCCAGCGCCGCCCGGCGGGCGGCCACGGCGGCCTCCAGGGCGGCTCGGGCCTCGTTGAGGGCGGCGCCGACCTCGCGCCGGGCGTCGGGCTCGAGGCCGCCCATCTGGCGCTTGAAGCCGGTGAGGGCCGATCCCTTGCCGAGGACCTCTCGGTCCACCCGGGCCAGCTCGTCGAGGGTGGACGCGGCGTCCACGAGGCGCTCGGCCTCGGACGTGGTGGCGCGGATGTCCTCGATCATGGTGCGGGGAACCTTGCCGCCTCCCGGCCCTCCGCGTCCACTTGGATCCGCCCGGCGACCGCCCGGCGCGCGAGCATCGACCGATGGGGTTGTTCCGGCGGCGGCGAGCCGTCCTCGCCGACGACTGGGAGGCCATCGTGGAACGGGCGGTGGCCCACTGGGCCCACCTCGACGACGACGAGCGGGACCAGATGGCGGACCTGATCGAGGGCCTGGTCACCACCAAGCGCTGGGAGGCGGCCCAGGGGTTCGAGCTCACCGACGAGGTCCGGACGGTGATCGCCGCCCAGGCCGCCCTCCTGGTGCTGGGCCTCGACGCAGGACTCGACGCCTACCACGACGTGGGCTCGGTCATCGTCCACCCCTCGACCATGCGGTTCCGCGAGCTCGCCGAGGGCCCCGCCGCGGGCACCGTGGTGGACGGCGACGTGGACCTCCTCGGCCAGGCGTCCTACGGCGGACCGGTGGTGATCGCCTGGGACGCCGCCCGGCGCGGGGCCCGACACCCCGAGCACGGCCACGACGTGGTGCTGCACGAGTTCGCCCACAAGCTCGACATGCTGGACCACCTGGTGGATGGCACCCCTCCCCTGCCCGATGCCGACGCCCGCCAACGGTGGATCGACGTGTGCACGCGCGAGCTGGAGCTGCTGCGCGCCGGCGAGGGCGGCCACCTCCTCGACCCGTACGGCGCCACCAACCCCGCGGAGTTCTTCGCCGTGGCCACCGAGGTGTTCTTCTCCCGTCCCGAGGAGCTCGAGCGGCACAAGCCCGAGCTCTACGACGTGCTGCGGGCCTTCTACCGCCAGGACCCCGCCGAGCGGGTGCGCCGCCACCGGTTCGAGCGCTGAGGACGGCTCAGGGCCGGTCCGGCCGCGCTGCTCGTCGCTGGCGCAGCACCTCGAAGCACACGATGGTGCCGGCCATGGCCGCGTTGAGCGACTCGGTGGGACCGGCCATGGGGATCGACACGGCCCGCTGCGCCACCTCGGCGACGGCGGCGGGCAGGCCGTGGGCCTCGTTGCCGACCACCACGGCCACGGGGCCGGTGAGGTCGACCGCGTCGTAGGGCGACGCGCCGTCGACCACGGTGGCCACCACGGCGTAGCCGGACGCGTCCAGGCGGTCGACCACCTCGACCGGGCCGAGGTCGGTGACCACGACGTCGACGCCGAAGAGGGCTCCGGCCGAAGACCGCACCACCTTGGGGCTCGTGGGGTCCACCCCGCCCGCCACCACCACCGTGCCGGCGCCGGCGGCCACCGCCGAGCGCACCAGGGTGCCGGCGTTGCCCGGATCGGCCACGTCGACCAGCACGAGCACCAGGTCGGTGGCCGACGGGTGCGGCCACACCGGCTCGGCGCGGCCGCACACCGCCACCAGGCCCTGGGACGTGACCGCATCGCCGACGCGATCGAGCGTGCCGGCAGGCACGACCCACGGCTCGACGACCTCCTCCAGGCGGGCCGCCACCGCGGCGATCTCGGGCCGGTCGAGCGCCGCCTCGTCGAGGTAGGCGTCGAGGATCGGGGCACCGGCGTCGAGGGCGACACCGGCCAGGAGCGGCCCCTCCACGACGAACGCCCGCTGCTCGGCCCGCTCCTCGCGGCGCCGGGCCAGCTTGGCCAGGCGGGTGATGCGAGGGTTGCGGGCCGACAGCGGGCGCACGGCGGAGCGGATCCGGCCCGAGGGCCGGCGCCGTCAGGAGGCCTTGGCGGCCTGGGCGTCGGTGGCCACCTTCACCAGCGCGGCGAAGGCGGCGGCATCGGTGACGGCGAGGTCGGCGAGGACCTTGCGGTCGACCTCCACCTCGGCCAGCTTGAGGCCGTTGATGAACCGGCTGTAGCTCACGCCGTGCTCGCGGCAGGCGGCGTTGATCCGCTGGATCCAGAGCTTGCGGAACTCGCCCTTGCGGGCCCGACGGTCCCGGAACGCGTACTGGAGCGAGTGCATGACCTGCTCGTTGGCGGCCCGGTACGAACGGCTCTTGTTGCCGTAGTACCCCTTGGCCCGCTCGAGCGTGGCGCGGCGGTGCTTCTTGGAGTGGACAGCGCGCTTGACCCTTGCCATCGAAGGGCTCCTTTCGAAGAGAGTGGTGGGGTTACTGGCCGAGCATCCGCTTGATGCGGGCGGCATCGCCGGGGGCCACGACGACCTCGTCCTTGAGGCGCCGGGTCACGGTGGAGGGCTTCTTCTCGAGGATGTGGTTGCGAAACGCGCGGCGCCGGCGCAGCTTGCCGGAGCCGGTGGTCTTGAAGCGCTTGGCCGCGCCTCGGTGGGTCTTCATCTTGGGCATCGGGTTCCTCCTGGTTCGCCGCCGCAGCGGCGACGGGGTTCGGTCAGGCTTCGGGGTCGGCCTCGGGGGCCGGTGCCTCGGCGGCGGCGGCCTCGGCCTCCGGCTCGGGCGCCGTGGTGGCGGCCTCGTCGCCGGCGGCGAGGCGAGCGGCCTCGGCCGCTTCCTCCTCGGCCTTCTTGAGCTCGGCGGCGTGCGCCGCCTGGGCCTTCTTGTCCGGCGCCAGCACCATGATCATGTTCCGCGGGCCGTCGAGCTTGGGGTACACCTCCACCCGGACGGTGTTGGCGATCTCCTCGGCCACGCGGTCGAGGATCTTCTTGCCGAGCTCGGGGTGGGCCACCTCACGTCCTCGGAACATGATCGTGACCTTGACCTTGTGGCCCTCGGCGAGGAAGTGCTCCACCTTCTTGGTCTTGGTCTCGAAGTCGCCGCCGCCGATCTTGGGGCGGTACTTCATCTCCTTGATCACGACGTTGGTGCTCTTGCGCCGGGATTCCTTGGCCTTCTGCGCCGTCTCGTACTTGTACTTGCCGTAGTCCATGACCCGGCAGACGGGCGGATTGGCCTTGTCGGCCACCTCGACGAGGTCGAGGTCGAGCTCGCGGGCGAAGATGAGGGCCTCGGGCAGCGGCTTGATCCCCACCTGTTCGCCGTCGGGGCCGACGAGTCGGACCTCTCGGGCTCGGATGCGGTCGTTGATCCGGGGCTCGTTGTTGCTGGGCGGCGGTGCTATGGCCGGTTGCTCTTCATGTGGTGCGTAGGTCCTCCCTGACGCAGGTCGTGCAGAATGGGTGGCGGCCCCGCATCGCTGCGAAAAGCAACGAAGCGGATGCCGGAGAAGCCGACATCCGCTGACGCCCGGAGGCGCTGGCAGCATCGACCCGGACGCACGGTCGCCCCGGAGGGCGGTGGCCGGGTGGGGGCTGGACCCCGCTTCCCTGGTTGTAGCGTGACCTAGGGTACCAGCGGTCCGCCCCGCTCCCGCAACTCCGGCTCGGCACGAGGAGGGTGCGTTCGGCGGCGGTGCCCCCACGATCCCGAACCCTGGAAGGCGACCCCATGAGCTTGTGGACCCCCGACGGCGAGCGTCGCGTCGACCCGAGCGCCGGCCCCTCTGCCGGCCAGGGGGCGGTGGGCCCCGACGGCCAGCGCCTCTCACCCGAGCAGGAGGTCGAGGCCCAGCAGATCGCCGCCGAGATGGCCGCCGTGCGCGACCAGCTCTCGCAGGTCCCGGCGGCGGTGGTGATCGCCAACCACGCCATGGGCTGCTACGAGCTGGCCGCCATCCACCTGTCGAACCAGCCGCCCCGCCTGTCGGAGGCGCAGCTCGCCATCGACTCGTTCGCGGCGCTGCTGGGAGCGATCTCGGGACGCCTGGGCGACGACGAGGCCACGCTCCAGGACGCCCTGGCCCAGATCCGCCTCGCCTTCGTGCAGATCAAGGCGTCGTGGGAGGGCGGGGCCACGGAGGCGCCGGTGTCGCCGGAGACCTCCGAGGAGGACGGCGGCGACTGACCGAGGGGCGGGTCAGGGGTCCGCCGCCACCTCCACCGCCTCCAGGCCCACCGGACCGGGGGCAACCAGGAAGGTGACCGGCGTGCCCGGGGCGATCGTCCGCGAACCGTCGGCGATCCGGGTGCAGTGGAACGACCACCGCACGCCGGTGGCGTCGTCGGCCAGCGTGCCGGCGCCCACGGCGTCGTCGTATCGGCGCACGACGCCTCGGTGCGTGCCGAAGGCGGCGGCCAGCGGGTCAGGCGACGTCACGGTCAGTGCACGATCTTGGCGAGGGGCAGCTCGATGATGTCCGAGGCGCCGGCGTCCTTCAGGGCGGGGATGAGCGTGTTGATCTCCCGCTTGGCCACCACGGTCTCGATCGCGTACCCGTCGACGCCGTGGAGCTTCGACACGGTGGGGGCCTTCATGGCCGGCACCAGCCCGATGACCGCATCGAGGTCGGCCTCGCCCACGTTGAGCTTGACGAGCACCTTGCCCCGAGCCTCGAGCACCCCCTGGAGGAGCGTGCGCACCTGGTGCATGGCGTGGGCCTTGGTCGGATCGGCGTAGGCGGCGGGGTTGGCCACGAGCTCGGTGTAGGACTGCAGGATCTGGTCGATCTCCTTCAGCCCGGCGGCGCGGATGGCCCGGCCGGTCTCGGTGATCTCCACGATGCAGTCGACGATGTCGGGCACCTTCGCCTCGGTGGCGCCGTAGCTCAGGCGGATGTCGGCGTCGATGCCCTTCGCCTCGAAGAACCGCCGGGTGACCTCGGGGTACTCGGTGGACACCCGCACCCCGTGGGGCAGGTCCTCGACCCGCTCCACCGGGGAGTCGCCGGCAACCGCCACCACCATGCGGATGGGCCGCGACGTGGCCTTCGAGTACTGGAGCTCGCCCAGCGAGACGACGTCGCTGGCGGTCTCCTCGATCCAGTCGCGCCCGGTGATGCCCAGGTCGAAGCGGCCCTCGGCCACGTACATCGGGATCTCCTGGGGCCGAAGGATGCGCACCGACTCGATGCGGGGGTCGTCGATGGTGGCCTTGTAGTCGACCGTGGACGACCGGTTGACCTGGAGGTCGGCGGCGGCGAACAGCTCGAGGGTGGCCTTCTCGAGGGAGCCCTTGGGCAGAACCAGCTTCAGCACGCGACGACGGTACCGGGCGGGGCCGAGCGCCGACGAAGTCGGCCCCCGCGGCCCCGCCCGAGCGGCGGCCGGGGCGCTCAGCCCACCCCGAGCAGGTCGACGACGAACACGAGGGTCTCGTTCGGGCCGATGACGCCACCGGCGCCTCGGGCCCCGTAGCCCTTCGCCGGCGGGATGGTGATGCGACGCCGTCCGCCGAGCTTCATGCCGGCCACGCCCTCGTCCCACCCGGCGATGACCTGGCCCGCGCCGAGGCGGAAGCCGAACGTGTCGCCCCGATCCCACGACGCGTCGAACTGCTCGCGCGTGGACCACGCCACGCCCACGTAGTGGACCTCCACCGGCTGGCCGGCCACCGCCTCGGGCCCGTCGCCCACGGTGAGGTCCTCGAGGACGAGGTCGGCGGGCGGGGCCCCGTCGGGGATGGTGATCTCAGGCTTGGTCATGGACCGGGACCCTACCGGTGGCCGCCGCCGGACCGGTCAGCCACCCGCCACCACGAGCCGGAACCCCCCGTCCACGGCGGGCTCGGCGAGCAGGTGGCCGTTGCGGTCCAGCCAGCGGCCCGACGCCAGGTCGGCCTCGAGCGCCGCCGCGCCCCGCGCCACCACGGAGGCCTCGAGCTGGGCCAGGGCGGAGATCGCCCCGCGGACCCCGGGGTCGAGGTAGGCCGCCGGCCAGGCCCAGTACGCCCAGAGGAACCCGTCGACGCAGTCGGCCGGGACGGGGAACGGGTCGACCCGGCCGCCGCCCAGCGAAGCGGCGATGTCGTCGGCCGACGGCGGCGCCGAACCCGGCAGCTGGGCGATCTCGGGGAAGTAGTCGCGCACCAACCAGAAGTCGAGGTGGGCGGCGGGGTCGAACGTGAACACGACCTGGCGCCGAGAGACGCGGGCCAGCTCGCCCAACCCGGCGGCGCGATCGACCCAGTGGTGCACGGTCAGGACCGCAAGGGCGGCGTCGAACGCCCCGTCGGCGAAGGGCAGGGCCTCGGCCACGGCGTCGACCACCGGGGCCGACCCGGCGGGCCGTTGGGACCGCATGACCGCCGACGGCTCGACCGCCACCACCTCCCGATCCGACGGCTCGTAGGACCCGGTTCCGGCACCGACGTTGCACACCGTGCCCGGGCCCAGCGCCGCCTCGATCCGGGCGGCCAGGCGAGGATCGGGTCGGCGGAGGTGCCGGTAGCCCAGGCCGATGGCGTCGTAGATCGCCACCCGCCCGCCCCGGTCAGCCCCGTCGGGCCCGTCGCAGGACGGCGGCCATCTCCACCACGACCCTGGCCCCGTCCTCGCCGACGTTGTGGCCGCCGGGGTCCTCCGAGCGAGCCAGCGCCTGGTCGAGGTTCTCCACGGTGAGCACGCCGAAGGCGATGGGCACCCCGGTGTCGAGCTGGGCCCGCTGGATCCCGCCGGCGCACTCCCCCGCCACCGACTCGTAGTGCGTGGTCTCGCCTCGGATCACGCAGCCCAGGCACACCACGCCGTCGACCCGACCCGACTCGGCCCAGGCCTTGGCCGCGAGCGGCAGCTCGAAGGCGCCCGGCACCCAGTCCTCGATGACGTCGGCCGGATCGACGCCGGCGTCGGCCAGCCCCCGACGCACGCCGTCGAGCAGGCGGAGCGTGACGTGGGAGTTCCAGCGGGAGCTGAGCACCGCGACCCGAAGCCCGGTGCCGTCGAGGTGCGGCGCCGGGGCGTCGGCGGAGCGGTGGTCGCCGGCCATCAGCGGTCCTCGGCGTCGGCGGCGACCTCGACGTCGTCGGCCGAGGCCGGCGCGACGGCGCCCGCCGGGTCGGCGGGGAGGTCGTCGAGGCCCTCGAGCAGGTGGCCCATCTTCTCGGCCTTGGTCTTCAGGTACCGCAGGTTCTCGGGGTTGGGGGCGGTGATCGACGGCACCCGGCTCGTGATGTCGAGCCCGAAGCCGTCGAGCCCGCCGTACTTGGCGGGGTTGTTGGTGATGATCCGCATCGACGTGACGCCCAGATCGACCAGGATCTGCGCGCCGATGCCGTACTCGCGGGAGTCGATGGGCAGACCCTGCAGCTCGTTGGCCTCCACGGTGTCGGCGCCCTCGTCCTGGAGCTCGTAGGCCCGGATCTTGTGTCCGATGCCGATGCCGCGACCCTCGTGGCCCCGGAGGTACACCACGACGCCGGTGCCCTCGTCGGCGATCATCTTCATGGCCGCGTCGAGCTGCACGCCGCAGTCGCATCGCATCGAGCCGAACACGTCGCCGGTCAGGCACTCGCTGTGCACCCGCACCAGGGTGTCCCCCGATCCGGCGACGTCGCCACGCACCATGGCCAGATGCTGCTCGCCGTCGAGGGTGGACTCGTAGACGTAGGCCGTGAAGTCGCCCCACCCGGTGGGGATCCGGGCCTCGGAGACCCGACGGACCAGCTTCTCGGTGCGGCGCCGGTACCGGATGAGGTCGGCGATCGAGATCATGTAGAGGTCGTGCTCACGGGCGAAGCGGCGCAACTCGGGCTGGCGGGCCATGCCCATCTTCTTGTCGTCGACGATCTCGCACAGGATCCCGGCCGGGTAGAGGCCGGCCATCCGGGCGAGGTCGACGGTGGCCTCGGTGTGACCGGCGCGCTTGAGCACCCCGCCCTCGCGAGCCTCCAGCGGGAGGATGTGTCCGGGTCGGGCCAGGTCGCCGGGCCGCGTGGTGGGATCCACGAGGGCCTGGACGGTGGCCGAGCGGTCGTAGGCGGAGATGCCGGTGGTGGTGTCGTGGCGGTAGTCGACGCTCACGAGGAACGCCGTGCGCATGCTCTCGGTGTTCTGCTCCACCATCGGCCGCAGGTCGAGCTCCGCAGCACGCTCGGCGGTGATGGGGGCGCAGATGAAGCCCGACGTGTGGTGGAGGAAGAACGCGATCTTCTCGGGGG
Source organism: Actinomycetota bacterium (assembly GCA_019639095.1). Taxonomy (GTDB): domain Bacteria; phylum Actinomycetota; class Acidimicrobiia; order Acidimicrobiales; family Iamiaceae; genus Aquihabitans. Next base: position 777 of record JAHBSN010000004.1, on the reverse strand, counting down.
TGACGTGCTCGGCGGCCATGATGAGGTCGCCTTCGTTCTCGCGATCCTCGTCGTCGACCACCACGAGGATCTCGCCCCGGGCGAAGGCGTCGAGGGCGATGCCGATGTCGGCCAGGGGCCCGTCGTCGGACGGCCCCCGGTTCGAGCTCGCCTCCCGGTGGGTGCCCACGGGCATCTCGGCGGGGGTCTCGATCATGGCTGGTGTCCTTCCAGGAGCGACTCGACGTACTTGGCGACGACGTCGAGCTCGAGGTTGACCGGGTCGCCGGGGCCCTTGTGGCCGAGCGTGGTGACCTGGGCGGTGTGGGGGATGACGGCCACGGAGAAGCCGTCGGGGTGCACCGCCGCCACCGTGAGGCTGGTGCCGTCGACGGTGATCGAGCCCTTGTGCACGATGTAGCGGAGGTGCTCGGGGGCGCAGGCGACGCGCAGGTCCGGCGCTGCGGTGGCGATGGTGCCCACGGCGTCGACGTGGCCCTGCACCAGGTGGCCGCCGAGGCGGTCGGCCAGGCGCACGGGGCGCTCGAGGTTGACCGGGTCGCCCGGCTCGAGGGCACCGAGGCAGGTGCGCTGGTAGGTCTCGTCGACGACGTCGGCCTCCCACCAGCCCTCGCCCCAGGCCACCACGGTGAGGCAGGTGCCGTTGACGGCGATGGACGCGCCCAGCTCGACGTCGTCGAGCACGGTGGTGGCGGCGATGCGCAGCTTGGGTCCCGAACGCGACACGACGGTGCCGAGCTCCTCGACGATGCCGGTGAACATCAGCTGACCTCGGGG
>JAHBSN010000399.1 GCA_019639095.1 Actinomycetota bacterium | reverse complement strand
CCAGCCCGAGGCCAAGACCGACGGCGCCGGCGACCCCCGCGCCGGCATGGTCGGGTTCTCCTACGGCGGTGGCATCCAGCTCGTCACCGCCGCCATCGACTGCCGGGTCGACGCCATCGTGCCCGGCATCGCCTGGCACTCCCTCGAGACCTCGCTGTTCAAGAGCCGCACCGTCAAGGCGGGGTGGGCGTCGATCCTGTCGAACACCGGCGGCGGCCGAGTCGACCCCCACATCACCAGCGCCAGCGAGAGCGGCATCGAGACGGGGCTGCTGAGCCAGGACGACGAGGACTGGTTCCGCAGCCGCGGGCCGGCCGACCTCGTGGACGACATCACGGTGCCCACGCTCTTCGTGCAGGGCACCGTCGACACCCTCTTCACCCTCGACGAGGCCATCACCAACTACCGATCGCTTCGCGAGCGCGACGTGCCCACGGCAATGCTGTGGTTCTGCGGCGGCCACGGCACCTGCCTCACCGACCCGGGCGACCCCGACCGCGTCACCGAGCGCGAGCTGGCCTGGCTCGCCCGGTACCTGGTGGGCGACACCACGGTCGACGTCGGGCCGCGGTTCGAGACCGTGGACCAGGACGGCACGAGCTGGGTGGCCGACGACCTGCCGGTGGCCGACGAGACCCTGGGCGGCCAGGGCACCGGCTCGCTCGACCTCACCAACGACAGCACCACCGGCCCGATCCAGGGCGACCCGGCCGACGGCGACCCGCTCGCCGGCCTGGTGGAGACCATCACGCCCGGGCCCGCCTCGGGTGCCGTGGAGGTCCCGATCCGCGTCACCGCGGCGCTGGCCGGCCACCTGGCGCTCGGCGCGCCCACGCTCTCGCTCGCCTACTCCGGCACCGCCCCGGCCGGCGACCAGCCCACCCGGGTGTTCGCCCAGCTGCTCGACGACGAGCGCAACGTGGTGGTGGGCAACCAGATCACGCCCGTGGAGGTGGTGCTCGACGGCAAGCCGCACACCGTGGAGATCGACCTCGAGGTGATCGCCCAGCACCTGGAGGAGGGCCACGACCTCACCCTCCAGCTGGTGGCCACCACCACCGCCTACGCCACGCCGCGCCTCGGCGGGCAGATCACCTTCGACGAGATCGGGATCAGCATCCCGGTGGTCACCTCGGGCCTCACGAAGCGGGGCTAGACGCGTCCCCCGCCGCCCCGCCCGATGCGCCCACCGCCGGCACCTCGCCGGTCTCTCCCGTGGGGTTCTGCAGGTTCTCGCCGGTCTGGGCGTCGAAGAGGTGCACCCGGTCGGTGTCGAGCCAGAGCTCGAGCTCCTCGCCCTCGGCCGCGTCGCTCGCCGCATCGAGGCGCGCCACCACCTGGGCGCCGTCCTTGTTGGCGAAGTCCACCGTGCCGAGGTCCTCGGCGTACTCCTGCAGCTCGTCCCGGGACTCGGAGCGGTCCACGGTGAAGTACGCGTAGAGCTCCGAGCCCATCCACTCGATCACGTCGATCCGCGCGGTGAACCGCACCCCGTGCCCCTCGGCCTCCTCCGAGACCAGCGACGCATCCTCGAAGTGCTCGGGGCGGATGCCCGCCACCAGCCGGTCCGAGTGCCGGCCCCGCAGCCGCTCGCGCACGCCGGCGGTGAGCCCGACGTCCACCATCGGCAGGTGCAGGTGGTCGTCCTCGATCCGGGCGGGAAGCAGGTTCATGGCGGGCGAGCCGATGAACCCGGCCACGAAGAGGTTGGCGGGTTCGTTGTAGAGCTCGCGGGGCGTGCCCACCTGCTGCACCTGGCCCTTGCGCAGCACCGCCACCCGGTCTCCCAAGGTGAGCGCCTCGGTCTGGTCGTGGGTGACGTAGACGGTGGTGGTGCCGAGGCGCTGCTGCAGCTTGGCGATGGCCGTGCGCATCTGGACCCGCAGCTTGGCGTCGAGGTTCGACAGGGGCTCGTCCATCAGGAACGCCGCGGTGTTCTCGCGCACGATGGCCCGACCCATCGCCACGCGCTGGCGCTGGCCGCCGGAGAGGTTGGCGGGCTTGCGGTCGAGCAGCTCGTCGAGCTCGAGCAGCTCGGAGGCCTCGGCCACCCGGCGCTGCACCTCGTCGGTGGGCACCTTGCGGATGCGCAGCGGGAAGGCGATGTTCTCCCGCACGGTGAGGTGGGGATAGATCGCGTAGCTCTGGAAGACCATGGCCATGTTGCGGTCCTTGGGATCGAGCCCGTTGACCACCTCGCCGTCGACCTTCAGCTCGCCGCTCGAGATGTCCTCGAGCCCCACGATCATGTTGAGCAGGGTGCTCTTGCCGCACCCCGACGGTCCCACGAGGATGAAGAACTCGCCGTCGCCGATGGTGAAGTCGGCCTCGTGCACGGCGGCGGTGCCGTCGGCGTAGGTCTTCGACACCTTGTCGAGCACGATCTCGGCCATGGGCTGCTCCTCGGGGCGGGCGGTCCTCAGCCCTTCACCGCGCCGGACGTGAGCCCGGCGACGATCCGTCGTTGGAAGATGAGAACGAACACGATGATCGGGATGGTGATCACCATCGCGCCCGCGGCGATCGAACCGGTCGGCTCCTCGAACTGCGAACTGCCGGTGAAGTTCGCGATCGCCACCGGGGCGGTGATCGCCGCCTCGGTCGCCGTCAGTGACAGCGCCAACAGCAGGTCGTTCCAGGCGAAGATGAACACCAGGATGGCCGCCGTCACGATCCCCGGCGCCGCCAACGGCGCAATCACCCGGCGAAACGCCTGGGCCGGGG
>JAHBSN010000398.1 GCA_019639095.1 Actinomycetota bacterium | reverse complement strand
CGACCTCTGCTTCGCCACCACCAACCGCCAGGGCGCCCTGGCCGAGATCGCCCCCAGGTGCGACGCGGTCGTGGTGATCGGCTCGGCCAACTCGTCCAACACGGTCGCCCTCCAGAAGCTGGCGGTGGAGGCCGGCACCCCCCGGGTGCTGCGCATCAACTCCGCAGCCGAGCTCCCCGACGACCTCAGCGGCACCGTGGGCGTCACCGCCGGCGCCTCGGCGCCGGAGTCGTTGGTGGAGGAGGTGATCGCCACCCTGGCACCGGTGAACGGCGTCGAGGAGGTGCGCATCACCGACGAGGACGAGTACTTCCCGCCCCCGCGCAACCTGCGCGACCTCCTCGCCGGCATCGACTCGCTGGCCACGCTGGCCCTCGGCGGGCCGGTGGCGCACCGTCCCAAGGTCGACGAGCGAGCCGTGCACGCAGCCGACGTGCTCGCCGCGCTCTGATCGACCGCCGCTGGAGCAGGTCGGGCCCGGTGGCGCCAGACTGGGGCCCATGAGCAGCTTCACCCGGATGGACGAGTCGACCGCCGAGCAGTGGGCCGTGATCGGCGCCGAGACGATGCGGAACCAGCCGCGGGTGGCCGAAGAGGTGCTGGGCATGCTCCGGCGCCTGGAGACCATCACCGACGGGTTCAACGCCGACCAGCTGGTGCACGCCCTGCAGACGGCCACCATGGCCGAGAAGGCGGGGGCCGACACCGAGCTCATCGTGGCCAGCCTGTGCCACGACATCGGCAAGCTGATCAGCGTGTTCAACCACCCGGCGATCGCCGCCGCCATCCTCGCCCCCTACGTGCGGCCCGAGGTGGCCGAGGCGATCCGCGTGCACCAGGACTTCCAGGGCCGGCACTACTACCACCACTTCGGTGGCGACGTGAACGCCCGGGACCAGTACGAGGGCGAGCCGTTCTACGAGTTGGCCGCCACCTTCGCCGACGACTGGGACCAGCAGGCCTTCGACCCCGACGGCGAGTACCTCCCCCTCGAGCACTTCGAGCCGATGGTGCGCGAGGTCTTCGCCAAGCCCCGCTCGATGTAGCGGGGTCAGCGGCGGTTGGGCGTGCCCGCCGCCGCCTGCGCCTCGTCGAAGAGGTCCTGGATCACGCCGTGCAGCTCGGCGGTGCGCGCCCGGATGGCGGCCCGGCGGGCCTTGGGCCCGTCGGCCTCGGGTGCCAGGAGCGCCGCGCCGACCACGAGCCGCACCCGGTGGGGCTTGATGAACTTGGCCCCCTTGGGCATGGCCGCCTCCGACCCGCCGATGCCCACGGGCACGATCGGCACGCCCGTGCGGCTCTGGATGAACGCGGCGCCGTCGAAGAGCTCCTGCACCTCGGGCCCGAACTGGCGGGTGCCCTCGGGGAACACCACCAGCGGCTCCCCCGCCTCCACCACGGCGATGCAGGTCTGCAGCGCCTCCCGATCGGCGGTGCCCCGGGCCACCGGGATGCCGCCGAGGGCCGTGAACAGCTTGTCCCAGAACCCCACGAACAGGGTGTCCTTGGCCAGGAACCGCACCCGTCTCCGGGTGCAGATGAGCACCAGCAGGAAGTCGAGGTTCGAGCGGTGCACCGGAGCCAGGATGAAGGCGCCCTCGCTTGGCACGTGCTCCCGACCACGCGCCGACACCCGGAACCAGACGCGGCCGAAGCCCACGAGCGCAGCCCGCACGAAGGCGTAGAGGCCGAGCTCGAAGCGCGTGCCGGGCCGGGCGTCGTTGCGGGCGGCGTGCCCGGTGGCGCTCACGGCAGCCGGGCGGCCAGGTCGGCCACGATGTCGTCGATCTCCCGGTCGGTGGTGTCCACCACCACGGCCCCGTCGGCGAGGGCGAGCGGGCTGTCGGCGCGGCCCTGGTCGAGCGCGTCCCGCCGGGCGAGGTCGGCGGCCACGGTCTCGTAGCTGAGGTCGGTGACCTCCTGGGACCGGCGGGCGGCTCGCACCTCGGGCGCCGCGGTCAGGTACACCTTGAGGGCGGCGTCGGGGAACACCACCGACCCGATGTCGCGGCCCTCCAGCACGCCACCCCCGCGCTCGCCGGCCCACTCCCGCTGGCGACGCACGAGCTCGGCGCGCACCTCCGGGTTGGCGGCCACGATGCTCACCGCCCGGGTGACCTCGGGCCCCCGGATCTCGATCGAGGCGTCGACGCCGTCGACAACCAGGCGGTCCTCGGCCACCTCCAGCTCCACCTGACGGGCCAGGCGGGCCACGACCTCGGCCTCGGCGGGGTCGATGCCGCGACGGAGGGCGGCGAAGGTGACGCCGCGGTACATGGCGCCGGTGTCGAGGTACTCGAGGCCCAGCTGGGCGGCGAGGCGCCGACCGACCGTGGACTTGCCCGATCCCGCCGGGCCGTCGATGGCGATCACGAGGAGCCGACGATCGGGGTCGTCGGCGGTGGTCTGGTGGGGGGAATCGGACACGGGACGCGAATCTAGGGCGTGGCCGTGGCCCGCAGACGCTCGAGCCGGGCCCAGTACCCGGGGAAGGTCTTGGCCACGCACGCCGGCTCGGCGATCTCGATGCCGGGCGCGGCCAGACCGAGCAGGGCGAAGCTCATGGCCATGCGGTGGTCGTCGTCGGTCTGGATCACCGCCGGCCGCACGGGCCCGGGCCAGATCGTCCACCCGTCGGCGTCGGTGTGGACCCGGACCCCGCAGCGCGCCAGCTCGCGCGCCACCGCCGCCACGCGGTCGATCTCCTTGTTGCGGATGAAGCCGATGCCGGT
>JAHBSN010000397.1 GCA_019639095.1 Actinomycetota bacterium | reverse complement strand
GGCGGCCTCGGCGCGGAGGGCCCGCTCGTGGGGGCGGCGGCGGTGGGCTGGCGCGGCCTGGGGGCCGACGTGGGGGTCCGGTGACCTCGCCGCGCTGGCTGGCCGGTGCGGCCCTGGCCGTGCTGCGCCGACCCGACCTGTGGGCCACGGCGCTGCGCCAGGCTCGCCGCCTCGCCGCACCCGGGTGGTGGCGCCGCCCGCCCTTCCTGCCGGTGCCCGATGCGGGCTACCTGCGCTTCCGGCTGGAGACCCAGTACGGCTCCGACCACGAGCCCGAGCCGGCCGACGTGGTCACCTACCTCCACTGGTGCCGCGACTTCGCGGCCCGGACCTGAGGTCGGCGTGGGCGCGGGCGCCGGGCACCCCGTCGCCGTGGAGCTGGTGCGGGTGCGGGTGCCGCTGCGCTCCCCGCTGCGGTCGGCGCACGGCACCGAGGCCGAGCGCGACCTCGTGCTGGTGCGGGTGGAGCTGGCCGACGGCAGCACCGGCTGGGGGGAGTGCTCGGCGCTCGCCCGGCCCACCTACACCGCCGAGCACACCGCGGGCGCGTGGCTCGTGCTGCGCCGCGAGCTGGTCCCGGCCCTGCTGGAGGGCCGCGACGCGGGGGTGGTGGGCCATCCCATGGCCACCGCCGCCCTCGCCACCGCTCACCTCGACGCCCGGCTCCGGCGCCAGGGTCGGCGCCTCGTGGAGGAGCTCGGGGCCGCCCACGGGCGTCCGGCCGAGCGGGTGCCCACGGCGGCCGTGGTCGGCCGGGCCGACTCGGTGGACGACGTCGTGGCCGCGGTGGCCCGGCGGCTCGACGAGGGCGCCGCGCTCGTGAAGCTCAAGGTGACCCCCCGGCCCGACGACCTGGCGGCGGTGGCGGCGGTCCGCTCCGCCTGGCCCCACCTCGCCCTGGCCGTCGACGCCAACGGCACCCTCGACGCCCGTTCGCTGTCGGTGCTCGATCCCCTGGGGCTGGCCTACGTGGAGCAGCCGGCGCCCGCCGACGACCTGCTCGCCTCGGCCGCCCTGGCCCGCCGCAGCTCGGCGCCGGTGGCCCTCGACGAGTCGGTCACGTCGCTCGCCTCGTTGGAGGTGGCGCTCGCGGTGGGCGCGGGCACGGTGGTCAACGTCAAGCCGGCCCGCCTCGGCGGGGTGGGGGCGGCGGCCGAGGTGGCGCGGGCGGCGGCCGATGCCGGTTGCGGCGTGTTCGTGGGCGGGATGCTCGAGACCGGCGTGGGTCGCGCCGCGGCGCTGGCGGTGGCGGCCCTGCCCTGGTGCGGGCTGCCCACCGACCTCGGCCCCTCCGATCGCTACTTCGACGACGACGTCACCGAGCCCATCGAGCTCGACGCCGAGGGCCTGCTGGCGGTGCCCACCGGACCGGGCACCGGCGTGGCGCCGCGGGCCGACCGGCTCGACGCCGTGGCCGTCGACCGCCTGGTGCTGGGCGGGTGACCGCACCGGACTGGCGCGTCGAGCGCCACCTCGGCACGGCCGCCGCCTTCCACGGTCGGTCGCTGCCCGAACCGGTCCGGCGGGTCGTGTGGTGGTTCGAGGTCGCCCGCCCGGCGGTGGCGCTGGGCAGCACCCAGCCCCTGGAGCTGGTCGACGCCGACGCGGCGGCGGCCGCGGGGGTGGAGGTGGTCCGGCGGCGCAGCGGCGGGGGAGCGGTCTGGCTGGAGCCCGGCGCCGTCACCTGGGTCGACGTGGTGCTGCCCGCCGGCGATCTCCGCTGGGTGGACGACGTCGGCCGCTCGGCGCTCTGGCTGGGCGAGGCCTGGGTGCGGGCCTTGGGCGCGGTCGGGGTGGGCGAGCTCGAGGTGCACCGCGGGCCGCTGGAGCGGCGGCCCTGGTCCGAGCTCGTGTGCTTCGCCGGCATCGGCCCGGGCGAGGTCCTGCGCCACGGCCGCAAGGTGGTGGGCATCTCCCAGCGCCGCACGCGCGCCGGCGCCCGGTTCCAGTGCGCCGTGGCGCACCGGTGGGACCCGGCCCCGCTGGCGTCGGTCCTGGCGCTGCCACCCGACGACCGCGCCGCCCTCGCCGCCGACCTGGTCGACGTCGCCGCCGGCATCGGACCGGTGGACCCCGCCACCGTGGTCGCCCAGCTCCTCGCCGCCCTGCGCGACCCCGCCGCCACCTGACCGCACCGCACCCCTCCCGCCCCAGAGGTGGGTCGGCTCGATGCGGCGCGAGCGGGTCGGCTTCCACGCGCTCGGCGCGGTGGTCCTCGCGCCCAGCGTGAGGCGACGTTCGGCGACCTGCGGATATTGGGTCTTGCAGTGGGGGAGCTTTGGAGTAAATTAGGCGCCAATGGAGCGGACGGGAGCAACAGGGGAGCCGGGGGGCACCGGGGTCGCGTCGACGACCGAGCGCGCCGTCGAGGTCCTCCCGCCGTACGGCCACCCCGCCTTCTCCGGCAGCGTCCCCGCCCGCCTCGAGCCCACCGGGCGCCTCGCCATCCCGGCGGTGTTCCGCTCGGCGTTCGGCTCGCAGGCCCGGCTCCGGCCCTACCGGGACCAGCACCTGATGCTGTGGACCGACCGGGCGTTCGAGCTCGTGGCCGACGCCCTCGCCACCACCGGCGGCCTGATCGACCCGCAGGTCCGCAAGAACCTCCACCGCGCCACCCACACCGCCGGCGTCGACCGGCAGGGCCGCCTCATCGTCCCGCCGGAGATGCGCGAGCGGGTGGGCATCACCGACCAGGTGGTGGTGGTCGGGGCCATCGAGGTCCTCGAGATCTACTCGGTGGAGGCGTTCGAGCGACTCGG
>JAHBSN010000396.1 GCA_019639095.1 Actinomycetota bacterium | reverse complement strand
GCCTGCGCGGCCCGCCGCGCGACGCGATCATCGCCGACGACACCACGCCGGCGAACCGGGGCCGGGCCTTCGGCTTCCACCGGGCCGCGGACACCGCCGGGGCGGTGGTGGGACCCCTGCTCGGGCTCGGGATGTACCAGCTGGTGAGGGAGCGGTTCGGACCGTTGCTGTGGATCGCCGTGATCCCGGCGGTGCTGAGCGCCTCGCTGGTCTTCCTGGTGCGCGAGCGGCCCCACGTGGCCCCCGTCGAGCGGGTGCGGTGGTCTCCCCGTGCGCTCGGGCCCCGGTACTGGCGGGTGCTCGTGCCCATCGCCCTGTTCTCGGCGGTGAACTTCCCCGACACGCTGCTGCTCCTGCGGGCCAAGGACCTCGGCTTCGGCTACGGCGGGGTCGTCGCCCTCTACGTGACCTACAACCTGAGCTACGCGCTGCTGGCCTACCCGGCGGGCGTGGTGTCGGATCGCCGCTCGCGCCGCGAGGTCTACGCCGGCGGCCTCGCGGTGTTCGCCGTGGCCTACGTGGGCTTCGGCCTCACCGCGTCGGCCGGTTGGCTGTGGCTGCTGTTCCCGGTCTACGGCGGCTACACCGCCCTCACCGACGGGGTCAGCCGGGCGTGGATCGCCGACCTCGCACCCGCCTCGGCCCGGGGCACCGCGCTCGGCATCCACGCCGCGGTGAGCGGGGTGGGGCTCCTGGTGGCGGGGCTGTGGGCTGGTCTCGCCTGGCAGGGCACGGGAAGGGTGCCGTTCCTGGTCTCGGGTGCCTTGGTGGCGGTGCTCGCCGTCGTCCTCCTCGGGTGGCGGGCGCTGGACGCGGAGGACCTCGCGGGAGCCTGACGTTGGAGGCAAGAGCGACCTTCGGGCCAGAATCGGACGATGGGGAACACGGGGAAGCGGATGGGCGTGGGTCGGGGGCGAGTCGGCGCGTGCGGGGTGGCGCTGGCGCTCGTGGTGCTGCTGGTCACGGCGTGCGACCCGAACGTGCCGGCCGACCCGGCGGCCATCGTGCGGGCGTCGATCGGGAGCATCAGCGTCACCGGGCGCACGCCGGGTACGCCGGTGGAGCTCACCGGTCCCGTGCGGCGAACCGCCACCGCCGACGCCCAGGGCGCCGTCGTGTTCCGGGACCTGCCCGCGGGGCCGGGCTACGCGGTGCGGGCCGAGGGGCTCGAGCGCACGGGGCTGACGGTGGAGACGATCGAGTCCTCCACGCCGAGCGCCTCGTTCTACGCCAGCCAGCGGCTCACCGCGGGGTTCCAGTACCTCACCATGCGCGACGGCACCACGCTCTCGGCGATGGTCTACCTGCCACCCGGTCCGGGGCCGTTCCCGACCGTGGTGGAGTACTCCGGCTACGACGAGTCCCGCCCCGGGCGCAACTACAAGGACGCCATCATCGGCGCCGGCATCCCGCTCGAGACGGCATGCGCCCTGGCGCCGTACCTCTGCACCTCGCCGTTCGGCAAGGGCATCCTCGCCGCCATGTTCGACTACGCCGTGGTCAACGTGAACGTGCGCGGCACGGGGTGCTCGGGCGGCTCGTTCGAGCTGCTCACCGACCAGTTCCGCGCCGACGGCTACGACGTGATCGAGGCGGTGGCCGCCCAGCCGTGGGTGAAGGACCACCGCGTGGGCATGGTGGGCGGGAGCTTCCACGGGTTCAGCCAGATCTCGGTGGCCTCGACCCATCCGCCGAGCCTGCTGGCCATCACCCCCGAGGTGCCGCTGAAGGACGCCATCCGCGACCTCGGCGCGCCGGGCGGCATGACCAACACCGGCTTCGCCCGCAACTGGACCGAGGCCGTGGAGCGCGGCGCTGCGCCCTACGGCCAGGGCTGGGAGCAGGATCGCGTCGACGGGGGCGACCTGGTGTGCGAGCGCAACCAGGCCCTCCACGACCAGCGCCAGCGGCTGCTGCCCCGGTTCGACACCGATCGCTACTACCCCGACGACCTGGCCTACCTCGACCTCACGGCGGCGGCGGCCAGCGTCGACGTCCCGGTCTTCCTCACCGCGAGCTGGCAGGACGAGCAGGTCGGCTCGGCGGCGGCCGGCCTGTGCGATCGCTTCGTGCGGGCGCCGGTGCGTCGGTGCGTCTTCGGCAACGGGTTCCACGGCGACCAGAACCCCGACATGATCGTGGAGTGGAAGGCGTTCCTCGACTTCTACGTCCGGCGTGAGCGCAGCCCCATCGGTGCGGTGCCCCGCCTCGTCTACCCGCTGATGATGAAGGAGATCTCGGGCGCGGCGGTGGACCTGCCGGCCCAGGAGCCCTTCCTCCCGGACGCCTCCGGCGGGGTGGGGGCGGGCCTCGACGCACTCCGGCGCCGCTACGAGGCGTCGCCCGGCGTGAAGGTCCTGCTCGACGTGGGCGATGCCGGCGCCGATCGGGCGCTGTCCGCTCCGGCCTCGGCCACCTACGCGCAGTGGCCACCGTCGGGGATGTCGATCGAGCGGTTCGCCCTGGATGCCGACGGCACCCTCACCGGTGCCGGCGCCGGGCCGGCATCAGGTGGAGGCGTGGGCGTCGGCCGGGACACGGCGGTCAGCTTCCGCTCCTCGAACGCGCTGGCCGGCCGGCTGCTGGGCGATGCCCCGGCGCCGCCTGGATCGACCACGCCGATCCGGGTGCTCACGTGGCAGCGGGAGCGGCCCGGGGAGGCGGTGGTGTTCGTGACGTCGCCGGCGACGTCGGACCGCCTGCTGGTGGGCCCCAGCCGGGCCGACCTGTGGATCCGATCGAGCGCGGCCGGGGCCGATCTGGCCGTGACCATCTCGGAGG
>JAHBSN010000395.1 GCA_019639095.1 Actinomycetota bacterium | reverse complement strand
AGCGGACAGGACTGCGGTCGCGGTGGCCAGGGTGAGCCCAGCCGCACCCATCATCCGGATGTAGGCCCAGGGGATGGGGAGGATGCTCGCCGAGCCCCACGGGGCCGCGGCGATCGGGCCGGGGCCGGTCTCGGGACCGGCCGACGCCACGAGCGGGTGGTTGGGCAGGAAGGGCGCCAGGTGCGCACCAACCGCCACCGGACCGACGCCCGGTCCGCCACCGCCGTGGGGGATGCAGAACGTCTTGTGGAGGTTGAGGTGGGAGACGTCGGCGCCGAACCGCCCGGGGCGGGCCAGGCCCACCATGGCGTTGAGGTTCGCGCCGTCCAGGTACACCTGCCCGCCGGCGTCGTGCACCGCCGCGCAGATGTCGGCGATGGCCTCCTCGAACACCCCGTGGGTGGAGGGGTAGGTGACCATGAGCGCGGCCAGGCGCGACCCGTGGTCGGCCACCTTGGTCCGGAGGTCGTCCAGGTCGACGTTGCCCCGGTCGTCGCAGGCCACCACCACGACGCGCATGCCGGCCATCACGGCGCTGGCGGCGTTGGTGCCGTGCGCGGATGAGGGGATGAGGCACACGTCGCGGTCGAGATCGCCGTTCGAGCGGTGGTAGCCCCTGATCGCGAGCAGGCCGGCCAGCTCGCCCTGCGACCCGGCGTTGGGCTGGAGGCTCACGGCGGCGTACCCCGTGATCTCGACCAGCCAGGCCTCGAGCTCGCCGATGAGGCGCAGGTAGCCCGCGGCCTGGTCGAGCGGGGCGAAGGGGTGGATGGCGCCGAACTCCGGCCAGGTGACGGCCTCCATCTCGGTGGTGGCGTTGAGCTTCATGGTGCACGACCCCAGCGGGATCATCGACCGATCGAGGGCCAGGTCCCGGTCGGCCAGGCGTCGCAGGTAGCGCAGCATGGCGGTCTCGGAGCGGTGCTCCTGGAACACCGGGTGGGTGAGGAAGGCGTCGTCGCGTCGCAGGGCATCGGGGACCAGGGGAGCGGCGGTGGCATCGAGGTCGTCCCAGTCGACGGCGGGCACCCCGAAGGCGGCCACGACGGCGTCGAGGTGGCCACGCGTGGTGGTCTCGTCGGTAGCGATGCCCACGTGGTCGCCATCCACGAGGCGGAGGTTGACGCCCCCTTCGAGCGCCGCGGCCACCACGCCCTCGGCGCGACCGGGAACGGCCACGGTGATGGTGTCGAAGGCCGTCGGGTTCACCACCTCGAGCCCGGCGGCTCGAAGGGCGGCGGCCAGCACGGCGGCGTAGCGCGCGGTGCGCTCGGCGATGGCGGTCAGCCCGTCCGGACCGTGGTACACCGCGTACATCGAGGCCACCACCGCCAAGAGCACCTGGGCGGTGCAGATGTTCGAGGTGGCCTTCTCGCGGCGGATGTGCTGCTCGCGGGTCTGCAGCGCCAACCGGTACGCCTTGGTCCCATCGGCGTCGACCGAGACCCCCACCAGGCGGCCCGGCATCGATCGCTGCAGGCCGTCGCGCACGGCCATGAACCCAGCGTGGGGACCGCCGAAGCCGAGCGGGACGCCGAAGCGCTGCGAGACGCCCACCACGACGTCGGCCCCCATGGAGCCGGGGGAGCGGAGCAGGCACAACGAGAGCAGGTCGGCGTCCACCGCGACGATCCCGCCGGCGGCGTGGACCTCCTCGATCAGGTCCGACCAGTCGACGACCTCTCCCGACGACCCGGGGTAGGGGAGCAGCACGCCGAACGCCGACACGTCGGCGGGCAGGCCCTCGCGCAGGTCGGCCACCACCACCGGGAGGCCGATGGGCTCGGCGCGACCCTGCACCACGGCGATGGTCTGCGGGTGGCAGTCGGCGTCCACCACGAAGGCGGCGTCGTCGGGCACGCCCTTGGCCGTGCGCCGGGCGAGGGTCATCGCCTCGGCGGCGGCGGTGCCCTCGTCGAGCAGCGAGGCGTTGGCGAGCGCCATGCCGGTGAGGTCGGCCACCATGGTCTGGAAGTTCAGCAACGCCTCCAGGCGTCCCTGGGAGATCTCCGGCTGGTAAGGGGTGTAGGCGGTGTACCAGGCGGGGCTCTCGAGCACGTTGCGGAGGATGACCCCGGGCGTGAACGTGCCGTGGTAGCCGAGCCCGATCATCGAGGTAACCACCCGGTTCTGCCCGGCGAGGTCGCGAAGCTCGGCCAGCACCTCGGCCTCGCTGCGCGCAGCGGGCAGGTGGAGTGACTCGGGGGAGCGGATGCCCGCTGGCACCGCCGCCGCCACCAGGTCGTCGAGCGATCGGTAGCCGATGGCTGCGAGCATCTTGGCCTGGTCGTCGGCCGAAGGCCCCAGGTGACGGGTCTCGAACGGCGCCGCGCCCTCGAGGTCTCGGAGCGTGGGTCGAGCGGTCATGGCGGTCTCCCGGGAGCGTGAGGTGCGTCGGTTCGACCTCCCCCGCTGTCTCGGGCGCCTGAGAGCTTCGCCCGGGTGGGCTTTCCCCTTCGGCGAGGCGCACGGAGCGCCTGCTTTCCAGCGTTGCCTCGCTCGGGCGGTCCTGGGGCCTGAGAGATTCCGGGGAGGGATTGCTCCTTCGGCGTGCCCCGAGGGGCACTCTCCCGTCCGAGCTCGACGGCATCGGCACGCTACCAGGCGCCGCCGCGCCTCACCCGGTTGCTGTGGCAGCATGGGCCCATGGACAGCAAGCGAACAGCAGCAGGGATGCTCGCGGCGGCCCTGGTCTTCAGCACCTCCGCCTGCGGGGCGGCGGCCGACAAGGTGAGCGAGAAGGCGGCGGAGAAGATCACCGAGAAGGCGATCGAGGACCAGACGGGTGGCA
>JAHBSN010000394.1 GCA_019639095.1 Actinomycetota bacterium | reverse complement strand
ACCGCCCCTCGTCCCGCCGAACGGACATGACGGACATTTCGGAACATTTGGACTATCCCCTGTGTTCTCGGTGCTTGCAGGTTGATCCTGCAGGATGCACCGAGAGGACGTCACGTGTCCATCGCAGGGGCCCCGACGCGACCGAGCTCACCGGGGCGGGGGCCTCCGGTGAGCTCGGTGGGTGGGTGGGAGGTCCGGGGCGGGCCCGGACCGGGCTGCTGAGCGGGGGACTCAGCAGGTCTTGATGAACACGTGGACGGTGTAGACCCGGTTGCCGTTCTTGGCGTAGCCGACCCCGACGCCGTTCCACTTGGAGGCCAGGATGTTCGCCCGGTGGGCCGGGGAGTTCATGTAGGCGTCCTCGATCGAGGCCACGCTCGGCCCGTAGCCGATGTTCTCGCCGAGCGAGCACCACTTCACGTGGATGTTGTCGGTGAGGCGCGAGTGGTACAGCTTGCGCTCGCGGGCGAGCTTCTCGGCCCACGCCTGGGCCTTGGCCTGCGCGTCGTAGTTGATCGGCAGCGCCCGCAGCTTGTGGGCGGTGCGGTCGGCGTTGAGCTCCCGCTGGACCTGCGACTGGGCCGGGCCCAGGCAGGCCGACAGCAGTGCGGCGACGACGATGACGAGTGCTGCGGTCGATGCCCGGCGACCGGTTCGGTGGTGAACTGGTGAAGCCATGCCTCTGGAACGGCACAACGCCGCCGCAGCTTGAGCAGAACCTGGCCGTTCGGCCCAGAACTGGGCCGAAGGACCCAGGCCCGATGGCCCCGAAGCGCGGGGCTCAGGTGGCGACGGTCAGTTCGAGGCCCGGCGCATGGCCAGGATGGGCGCCGGCTGGGTGCGCGGGTGCAGCGTGCGCACCTTCGCCTCGCGCTCGAGCGCCCGCAGCTGCAGCTGGCGCAGGGCGTACACGTAGAGGCCGAGCGCCGAGGCCGAGGCCAGGAACAGCAGCGTGAGCAGCGCACCGCCCACGGCCAGCACCAGCAGGAACGAGAAGGCGGTGGCGCCGGCGAGGCCCACGAGGACGTCTCGACGGCGGCGCTTCACCGCCGCCGAGGGGCGGGGGGCGGCCACGGTGCGGCCGGACGAGGCGTAGGGGCGGAGCGTGGTGCCGGGCGTGGCCCGCTCGAGGGTGGAGAGCTGGGCCCGGAAGGAGAGGACGGAGTTGTCGGGACGACCGTCTCGGCGGTTGCGGACGAACGGCGGCACGAGGACCGCAGCCCACACGACCGCCAGGATCACCAGCACCAGCATCGTCACGTTCTCCAGGCCTGCCTATCCGTGAGAGGGACCGTACCCACAGGCCCCCGGGCGGGGGTGGACCCTCCGTCACGAGGTGACGGGAAGGCTGCGGTTGTTACGGTTCTACTACGACACCGGATCGGGCGCCACCTGGGGCGACGGGTGTCACAGGCCCAGATCGAGCTCCGGATCGCCGGCCTCCCGGCGGAACTGGCCCGAGCGACCGCCGGTCTTCTCCCACAGGGCGAGGTCGCCGATGGTCATGGTGCGATCGGCCGACTTGCACATGTCGTAGATGGTGAGCGCCGCCACCGAGCAGGCGGTGAGGGCCTCCATCTCCACGCCGGTGCGATCCACCGTGTCCACGTGCGCCTCGATCTCGATGAACGTGTCGTCGATGTGGAAGTTGATCAGCACGGCGCCCACCAGCAGCGGGTGGCACAGCGGGATGAGGTCGGCGGTGCGCTTGGCGGCCTGGATGCCGGCCACCCGCGCCACGTTCAGCACGTCGCCCTTCCCCACCGAGCCGCGCGCCACCAGCGCCGTGGTCTCGGGCTGCATGTGGACCCGACCCCGGGCCACGGCCCGGCGGTGCGACGGCTCCTTGGGGGTGACGTCGACCATGCGGGCCCGCCCCAGCGGGTCGAGGTGGGTGAGGCGCTCAGGCATGGGCGAAGTGTAGGTGCCGGGCCTACCCGCCGATCTCGCTCATGGATCGGGCCGGGCGGATGAAGTGGACGTCGGAGATGCCGTGTCCGGCCCACTTGGCGGCCACGGTGGCGGCCACCGCCGCCGCCAGGTCGTCGTCGTCGGCGCCGCGGCGCAGCAGGGCGCGCAGGTCGGTCTCGTTGGTGGCGAAGAGGCAGGCGCGGAGCTGGCCGTCGGAGGTGAGCCGCACCCGGTCGCACGAGGAGCAGAACGGCTCGGTGACGCTGCCGATCACCCCGAACCCGCCCCCGCCGTCGAGGTAGCGGTGGCGGGCCGCCGGGTCAGACGTGCGCTCGGGCGGGGCCACGGGGAACCGCTCGGCGATGGCGGCCACGATCTCCGCCGAGGGCACCACCGCATCGGCGTCCCAGCGGTGGTCGGCATCGAGCGGCATGAACTCGATGAAGCGCACCTCCACGCCCTCGTCGCGACCGAAGCGGGCGAAGTCGACCACCTCGTCGTCGTTCACGCCGCGCACCACCACGACGTTGAGCTTCACCGGGTCGAACCCGGCCACGACCGCAGCGCGGATCCCTTCCAGCACCCGGGGCAGCTCGTCGCGCCGGGTGAGCTCGGCGAAGCGACGGGGCCGCAGCGAGTCGATCGACACGTTGACCCGGTGGAGCCCGGCGGCGCGCAGGTCGTGGGCCATGGCCGCGAGCGATGCCCCGTTGGTGGTGAGCGACAGGTCGACACCGAGGCGGGCGAGCTTCGCCACGAGCAGCGGCAGGCGGGCGCGCACGGTGGGCTCGCCCCCGGTGAGGCGGATCGAGTCGAACCCGAACCGCTCCACGCACACGCGCGCCACGCGCTCGATCTCCTCGAAGGTGAGGAGGTGGTCTCGGGGCTGCCACA
>JAHBSN010000393.1 GCA_019639095.1 Actinomycetota bacterium | reverse complement strand
TGGGGGGGGGGGGGGGTCAGGTGCTCGAGCACGTCGAGCGCGTCGACGACGCGCTCGAGCTCGGCGGCGGGGAGCTGCCCGAGGCGGCGGGTGAGCCAGGCCGTCTTGCGGGCGCGGATCTCGGCGAGGAGCGCCTCGCCGGCCGGGGTGACGGCCACGAGGCTCACGCGGCGATCGGTGGGGTCGGGCCGGCGCTCGACCAGGCCGGACGCGTGGAGCCGGCCGACCACCTTGGTGGCGGTGGGCGCCGACACCTGCTCCACGTCGGCCAACGTGCCCACGGGCACCGGGCCGCAGCGCTGGAGCGTGGCCAGGGCGGCCAGCTGGGTGGGCGTGAGGTCGTAGTCGGACTGCTGTCGAAGCAGGCGCGCCAGGCGGGTGGTGCTCAGCCGGAGCCGGTCGGCCACCTCCACAAGGCCCTCGGGCGCGCCGGAGGCGACGTCGGTGGCGCCCGGTGCGGTGGCGGAGGAACGGGTCACGGGGTGCATCGTGTCGTACAACTGCTTGCCAAGGGAAACTATTTCCCTGGGCACGGGTTTTCTCCGGCGCCTCGACCCGGCGGCGGAGTGGCGGCCACCCCCGCCGAGCGGGCACCATCTCGGACCATGGCCAAGAGCGACACCGCCTCCCCTCACCTCCGCAAGGGCGCCAAGGTCGTGGCCCGCACCGAGCTGCGCGGGGTGCCGGAGGGCACCCCCGGCAAGGTGGTGCTGGTGGCCGGCCTCAGCTGGATCCGCTACTGGGTCCGCTTCGAGAACGGGGTCTCGCTCGGCACGGTGGATCGCAAGGTGCTGGCCACGCCCGACGAGTGGCGTCGCCACCTCAACGGCGAGGAGGAGCTGGTGGTCGTCGGCGGGGACGCCGCCGACTCGCCCGGGGGCGGTGACGAGGGCGGCGGCGACGCGGGCGGCAAGGCCACCCCGTCGGGCACCCTCGTCCCCCAGAAGCTGCTCGACCGCTCCGCCGCCGCCCGCACGCGCCTCGCCGCCTGAGCCGGAGCGCCCTCGGGCGCTCGCTCGACCCCACGCGCTGACCTTCGGCCCTGGCCCCGCCCGGGCGGTTGGGGGAACCTGGACGCGAGCTCGTCGCTCGGATCCGTCCGAGCCTCGCGGAGGAGGGTCGAGACCGTGTCGTTGCTGGCCGCCGCCCTGGTGTTCGGGGTCGCCGCCGCGGGGCTCGTGCTCGCCGGCGTGGCGCTGGCCGCCTCCGGCGACGAGCTCGCCGCCCGCACCGGGCTCGGTCGGATGTTCATCGGCCTCCTGCTCGTGGCGGTGGCCACCTCGCTTCCCGAGGTGGCCACCGATGTGACGGCGGCTCGGGCCGACGCCCCCGACCTCGCCGTGGCCGACCTGTTCGGTTCGAGCATGGCGAACGTGGCGATCCTGGCGATCATCGACCTGCGGGTCCGGGGGCGGGTCTGGCCGGCGGTGGAGCTCGGCCAGGCCCGGGTGGCGGCGGTCGCCATGGTCCTCACCTCCGTCGTCGTGCTCGGGATCCTCACCCCGCCGGGCATCGCCGTGGGCTGGATCGGCGTGGACACCCTGGCGGTCGCCGGCCTGTGGGTGGCCGCGGTGGCGTGGTTCCGGCGGCTGGCCGGCCGCCCCGCTCATCCGGATCCGAGCGAACCGACCGAACCGACCGAGGCGACCGAACCGACCGAGGCGACCGAGGCGAGCGAGCCGACCGAGGCGATCGAGCCGACCGAGGCGATCGAGCCGACCGAGGCGAACGAGCCGGCACCGGCCCCACGATCGGTCGGCTGGTCCGAGGAGCGGCGGGTCCCCACCCGAGCGGTGGTCGGGAGGTTCCTGGCGGCGGCGCTCGCCA
The DNA here is from genome assembly GCA_019639095.1 of Actinomycetota bacterium. Taxonomy (GTDB): domain Bacteria; phylum Actinomycetota; class Acidimicrobiia; order Acidimicrobiales; family Iamiaceae; genus Aquihabitans. The sequence goes on along the minus strand of JAHBSN010000393.1, from coordinate 1,004 downwards.
TCGCGGTCACCGCCCCGGCGCTGGCGCTGTCGGCCAAGGCGATCGCGGTCGGCTCGGGGGTGGACCAGACGGTGGTGGGGGTGGGTCTGCTGGCCGTGACCACGTCGCTGCCCGAGATGGTGGCTTCGGTGGCCGCGGTCCGCATCGGTGCCCACGACCTGGCGGTGGGGAACCTGTTCGGCTCCAACGCCGTGAACATGGCGGTGCTGGTGCTGGTCGACGCCGCCTACACCCGAGGCCCGATCCTCGCCGCGGTGCAGCCCAGCGAGGCCGTCGCCGGTGTGGGGGCGATCCTGCTGATGGCGCTGGCGGTGGCGGCCATGGTCGGCGGGACCGAGACCCGAGCTCGTCGCCTCGAGCCCGACGCGATCGTGGTGCTCGTCGCCTACGTGGGCGCGCTCGTCGCGGTGGCGCTGAGCACGGGCTGAGGCCACCCGGGCCCACCGAGGCCCCCGGATCCCGGGTCAGGTCAGGCGGACGCGCTCGAGGTGCCGGGGGACCACGGCGGCCCAGTCGTAGGCCTCCTCGATCGAGGCGCGCAGGACCTCGGAGCCCTCGGGCTCGCCGTGGACCACGTAGGTCGCGTCGGGCTCCCGGTCGGCCGAGCCGAGCCACGCCAGGAGCTCGCCGTGGTCGGCGTGCACCGAGAAGCTGGGCACGTCCACCACCTCGGCCCGCACCCGCACGTACGCGCCGAACATCTTCACGTCCGACGCGCCCTCGGCCAGCAGCCGTCCCCGGGTGCCCGCGGCCTGGAAGCCGACGAGGAGCACCGAGTTCCGCCGGTCGGGCAGCATCCGCGCCAGGTGGTGCAGCACGCGGCCACCTGACGCCATGCCCGACGCCGACACGATGATGATCGGGTAGGCCACGCCGGCGATGGCCTTGGAGTCCTCGACGTCGTGCACCTCCACCAGCGTTCCCGTGTCGAACGGGTCGCCCGCCCCCTGCCAGCGCTCCTGCACGTCGTCGTCGCCCTCGGCGATCGCCCGGCGGTAGGCGGT
>JAHBSN010000392.1 GCA_019639095.1 Actinomycetota bacterium | reverse complement strand
ACCCCGCAACCGAGCAGGCCGGCGGCCTCGGGGCGCGCCGACGGGTCGACCTTGGTGGCCTGGCCCGCCGCCACCAGGGTCTTCTCGGCGAAGGCCCCGATGCCGAGCGCCGGCGACAGCGCCACGCCGTCGAGGGTCATCTTCTGGGTGGCGTTGTGGGTGGCGAAGCAGTACTGCGGGCGGCCGCGCTTGCAGGAGCGGCACTGCCCGCACACGGCCCGCCAGTTGAGGACGACGAAGTCCCCGGGCACGAGATCGGTCACGTCGGGCCCGACCGACTCCACGACCCCCGCGGCCTCGTGGCCCAGCAGGAACGGGAAGTCGTCGTTGATGGCGCCCTCGCGGTAGTGCAGGTCGGTGTGGCAGACGCCGCACGCCTGCACGGCCACCACGACCTCACCCGGACCGGGGTCGGGGACCTCGATGATCTCCACCGAGACCGGCTCCCCCTTCGCCTTGGCCACCACGGCACGGACCTGTTGCGGCATCGCACACCCCTTCGCTGGCTGGTGCGGGCGACCGTACCTGCTCAGGCGGGGTGCGGCAGCTGGCCCAGCTGGTGGACGAGGAGCTCCACGGGCGTGAGGGCGCGCAGCGGAGCCGGCACGTCGGCCAGGGGCACCGCGCCCGCCTCCAACCGGCGGACGACGTCGTCCGACAGGCCGTAGGCCACCGCGAACCTCGTGCGGCTGCGGGCCTGCGACCCCCGTACCGCCATCACCGCGAACGCCACCTCCCAGTGCGGTCCCCGTGGCTCGGGCAGGGCGTCCACCAGCCGCTGGAGCGGGCCGACCAGGTGGGTGCCCTGCGGTCGACCCGCCGGGTGGCGCCGGCGCGCCCCGAGGTCGGCGCCGTGGACGGTGGGCACCCCGACCACCGATGCGCGCCACGGCACCTCCACGGCGCTCACGCGACGATCGCCAGCTCGGCCAGGCCCGCGTAGCGCGGGTCGGTGGCGGCGAGGTCTCGCAGGCGGCGGCGGACCCGGGAGACCTGCTGGCGCACCGCCTCCGGCGTGAGGCCGAGCTGCTCGGCCACGGTGGCCGCCGCCGCCCGGTCGCCGAGCGAGGCCTGGAGGCGCACCTCCAGGAACAACGCCCGATCCCGGGTGGAGGCCACCGCCACGAGCGCCTCCCACACGAGGGCCACGGCGTCGTCCTCGGCGGCGAGCTGCTCGATCACCTCCACCACCGACGGCTCGCACCCGCTCGACGCCCGGGGCTCGGCCCGGTCACGGTCGACCTGGTCCACCAGCTCCAGCGAGCGGGCGTGCTGGCCGACGTGGCGATCGACCACGTTGGCCATCCGGTGCCGCGCCCACACCCACGGCGGGGCCCCGTCGGGCCTCCACGCGGGCGCGAGGTCGCACAGCTCGATGGCGGCGTCGAGCGCGAGCTGGTCGACGTCGTCGGCCGCCAACCGCACGCCGCGCGACGACGCGATCGACCGCACCGTGCGCTCCAGGTCGTCGGCGAACGCCGTGCGCAGGGCGAACACCGCTGCGCCGTCGCCCTCGGCGGCCATGGCCATCACCTCGGCCAGCCGCCGCTCCCGATCCGTGGGCTCGGCGCCTCCCGCCGTGTCCCCGTCCATCTCCGATCCCTCCCGACCGGCACCGTGCCGATCTCCGAAGCGATCATCCGCAGGGGGAGTGACAGCGAGATCGGTCAGCCTCCGGCCGGCGCGCCGACCTGGTCGACCTGGTCGGCGTCGTCGACCTCGGCGAGGTCGGATCCGCCGGCCTGGAGGCGACGCCACGCCACGTACGCCGCACCGCCGGCGAGCGCGGCCGACGACAGCGCGTGGGCCCCCAGGCCGGCTTCGAGCCAGCCGAAGGCCGGACCGCCGCCGAACCCGCCGATGCGTGCCGAGTCGGCCGCGCCGGACCGGTTGCGCTCGTACTCCTCGATCAGGAGCAGGGCGAGCGCGGCCGAGACGACCCCCACCACCGACACCGCCTGGATCGTCAGCCACCCGAGGCGCCCGGGATCCCGTCGACCCGATCCGACGGCGACCACGAGCGCCGCCACCACGAGCACGGCGGTGGTGATCTGGCCGCCCGTGCCCAGCGCAGGGAGGAACACGCCCCAGGCGATGCCCTGGCCCGACCCGGGCGTGGGCTTGCCGTAGCCGTACGCGGTCAGCAGGGCCTGGAGGATCTGGCCGATCGCCGCCACCACGAGGAGCAGGGCGAGCAGCTCGCGGTGGCGGTCCCACGCGCCGGGCGGATCGTCGCCGGCGTCGGCGTCGACCTCGGACGGAGGAGGCCCGTCGTCCGGGTCCGTGGTGGCTGGGAGCGTGGTGGGGTCCGCCGGGTCCGTCATGGCGCCAGCTTGGCGCCGGGGCGGGGCCGGCGGGTGGACCGCCGAGGCGGTTCCGGTCAGGCGATCTCGGCGGCGGCCGACAGCTCGGACGTGCCGAGGGCGAACGACTCGTACTCGTCGCTCGTGTCGGTGAGGTGCTCGAACTGGATCACGCCGAGCTCGCCGAACTTCTGGCGCAGCCAGCCGTCGCCGGCGTCGAGCAGGCCCAGCTTCTTGCAGTTGGGGACGATCTTGGAGAAGAGCATCGACTGGAACACCTGGCGGCCCTCGTCCTGGAGGGCCATCTCCACGGCGGCCTTCACGTCGATGCCCATGCGGTGGAGCACCTCCTGCATGAGGAGGCGGTCGCGCATGCGCACCGCGGCCTCGAAGGCGAACTCCTGGCGCTCCCGGATCTCGGCCTGGGTGAGCTCGCCGTAGTACTCCTTCAGCGTGAGGACGCCGAAGGCCACGTGGCGGGCCTCGTCGCTCATGACGTAGCGGAGGAGCTGCTTGAGGAGCGGCGCGGGCGTGGT
>JAHBSN010000391.1 GCA_019639095.1 Actinomycetota bacterium | reverse complement strand
ATCGGATCAGCACCTCCCACGAGCCGGTCGTGTGGGAGGCGGCTCACCTCCTGGCCGATGCGGTACGGGCCTGGTGGCCGGATCTCGACGGCATCGCGTTCCGCAGCCGCACCACACCCGAGCGGTCGTTCAACCTCGCCTTCTTCTCGTCCGACGCCTTCGCGGCCGACGCCCGCCCACTCGTCGACTGCCCCGACGAGCTCGCCGACCTCGTCCTCCACCACCACCTCACCGTCGACTTCGACCTCTGACCCCGGGGCCGTTCGGCGAATGTGGTGCGCCCACCGACCATTCGCGGCCGTCTGGCGCGTGAAGTTCGGTGTCCTGCAGTCCCGCGGGTCGATCAGAAGGCCCGAGGCTCCGTCGGCGGGGAAGGCGGGTACCAGTCCGGCGCTGGGGTCGGCCGGCGTTGCGGCTGACGGGCCATGAGGACGGCGACGGCCGCAGTCACCGTCGTGCCGACGACCGCGAGCGGCGAGCGGAGCGGCGGGTCGCCCCGTCCGTACTGGAGGTCAGCCGCCCCCACCGCCCCGACGGTCACGACCCAGCCGACGGCCAGTACCGCCAAGCCATCGGTCCACGAGGGCCACCGTCGACGGCGACCACCTGGGTGACGGCGGGGTCGGGCCCGCAGCTCGTGGCGGTGGCGGTGAAGGTGGCCACCACCGCCCCGAGGAGGGGCAGGCCGGTAGCCAGCACCGCCCGAACCCCTTGCCAGCCCCGTTGCGAATGTGCGGTCCCCAGGCCGCGTTCGCGTCGATCCGGCGCGTGACGTTCGACGACGACCGGCGCCGGCCCCTCCCACGAGCGGAGCACGGCCCACGTCGGGACCAGGACGACCAGCGCGAGCAGGTCGCTCGCGTCCCGCAGCGTGACGCCGCCCAGCACCGGCGCCGCCGCCTCGGCCACGCCGGGCAGCACCTTGAGGGCCACGAAGCCGAATCCCGCGAGCGCCACGCCCCACCCTGGCCGCACCAGCACGGCTGCAAGGGTGGCGGCGATGGCCACGCCCGCCACGTCGCTTCAGCTTCCCCGGTCCACCACCCCGGTAGCGCGCCTTCAGATCGTGGTCGTTGACGGCGAGACTGGCCACGCTCGCCAGGAACGCCGGATGCCCGAGCCAGCGGAACCGTCCGAGCACCGTGGATGTCTCCCCGCTCCCGCCCCCTCGCACGGTCCGCACGACGGCCATCGTCGCGTGGCTTCGAGACCTCCGCTCGTCACACCTCGTCGAGCAGTTCGACGTGGCCGTCGATGCCGTGGACGCGGATCCGCTGGCCGTCGCGGATGAGCCGGGTCGCGTCGACCACCCCGACCACGGCGGGCAGGCCGTACTCCCGGGCCACCACGGCGCCGTGGGTTATGACCCCGCCGACCTCGGTGACGAGCCCGGCGATCGACGCGAACACCGGCGACCAGCTCGGGTCGGTGTGGGTGGTCACGAGGATGTCGCCGGGCCGGAGGTCGGCGCCGGCCACGTCGTGCACCACGCGGGCCCGCCCCTCCACGGTGCCGGCCGACACGGCGAGCCCCACGAGCGCGCCGCGGGGCACGTCGGACCGCCCGTAGCGCCCGGTGACCACCTCGCCGTCGCCGGTCATCACCCGCGGCGGGGTCAGCGACGCGTAGGTGTCGAACGCTCGGCGGCGCTCGTCGACGAGCCCGAGGTCGACGTGGCCGGTCCGGGCCGCGTCGCCGAGCTCGGCGAAGGTGAGGAACCAGGCGTCGTCCTCCTCTCGAAGCACCCCGTCGTCCAGCAGGCGTGCCACCTCCCGCAGCAGCGCCTGCTTGTACAGGAAGTACCGCCGGACGAGCGCGTACTTCGGGTACTCGCGGAAGCCGATGAAGGTGCGGACCCGGTCGATGTTCGCCGCCGCCTCGGCCGCCTTCGCCTCGCCGTCGGGCAGGGCGCGCAGCCGTTCGAGCACCTCGGCGGCCTTGGCCTCTGCCTCGGCCCGGCCCTGCTCGAAGCGCTGCCCCCCGGCACCGGGCTCGGCGTGGTCGACGTTGCCGAGCAGCACCGGCAGCAACATCGACGGGCGCTCGCGCCAGCGGGGCCGGGTGATGTCGATCTCGCCGACGCAGCGCATGCCGTAGGTGTCGAGGAACCGCTCGAGGGCGTCCCGCACCTCGACGCCGGCCGGCCCCAGTCCGTCGAGCCGGTCGACGAATCCGTCGTCGCCTGATGCCGAGCGCAGGTACGCCACCACCTCCTCGTGCGGCCGGATCACGTCGGCCACGTCGAGCAGGGCCAGGCCCATCTCCGAGGTCACGTTCCCGGGGGCGGACCGGGTGAGCACGTCGGCGGCGCCCCGCTCCCCGAGCCACCCCTCGAGCTGCTCGTCGAGCCACCACGACGCCTCGATCGCCGTCATGATCACGCGGATGCTGCGAGGGTCGAAGAGCTGCTGGTAGCCGCGGAGGTCCTCGGCGATCACGTCGAACACCGCCGGCCCGTCGGTGGCGTCCAGGCGGATGGCCAGATCGGCGAGCGACGCCTCCCGCTCGGCGATGAGCTCCGCCACCAGCGCCGGGTCGGGCTCCTCCGGCGGCAGGCCCATGGCCGGGGGTCCGGGCGGCGCGTCGGCCGGGTCGGGGTCGGGGCGCTCGGGCACCACGTCGCCCCGGTCGACGATGGCCTGCAGGGCGCTCCCGATCAGCGGGTCCGACCGCCCGAGCGCGGCGATCACCGCCTCCCGGGCGGTGGGGGACGCAAGGTTGGCCCCGACGTCGACGAACAGCCGGCCGGCGGCCACGTGCATCGGTCGGGCGGCGGTCAGCTGCCAGACCGACAGGCCGAGCGGCTTCATCGGGTCGGTCATCATCTGCTGGTGGCCGACCGAGACGTAGACGTGCGGGTCGTCGTCGCCCACG
>JAHBSN010000390.1 GCA_019639095.1 Actinomycetota bacterium | reverse complement strand
ACGCGGTGGAGCTGCCGTTCCTGCACGCCGACCTTTTCGCCGAGCACAAGCTCCCGGCGCCCAAGGGCATCCTCCTCTACGGCCCCCCGGGGTGCGGCAAGACCCTCATCGCCAAGGCGGTGGCCAACTCGCTGGCCAAGAAGGTGGCGCAGGTCTCGGGCGACGCCGCCGCCAAGAGCTACTTCCTGAACATCAAGGGCCCCGAGCTGCTCAACAAGTACGTCGGCGAGACCGAGCGCCAGATCCGGCTGGTCTTCCAGCGCGCCCGCGAGAAGTCCGAGGAGGGCTGGCCGGTCATCGTGTTCTTCGACGAGATGGACTCGATGTTCCGCACCCGCGGCACCGGCATCTCCTCGGACATGGAGAGCACGATCGTGCCCCAGCTGCTCGCCGAGATCGACGGCGTGGAGACGCTGAAGAACGTGATCGTGATCGGCGCGTCGAACCGGGAGGACCTCATCGATCCGGCCATCCTTCGGCCGGGCCGCCTCGACGTGAAGATCAAGATCGAGCGCCCCAACGAGGTGGCGGCCGCGCAGATCTTCGCCCGCTACCTGACCGTGGACCTCCCGCTCAATGCCGACGACGTGGCCGACCTGGGTGGCGGCGACCCCGAGAAGTGCGTGCGGGCGATGATCGAGGCCACGGTCGACGAGATGTACCGCGACGACGAGGACAACCAGTTCCTCGAGGTCACGTACCAGAACGGCGACAAGGAGGTCATGTACTTCAAGGACTTCGCCTCCGGCGCGATGATCGAGAACATCGTGCGCCGGGCCAAGAAGCTCGCCATCAAGCGGCTCATCGCCGGCGGCCCCCGCGGCATCCGCCCCGCCGACCTGATCGAGTCGATCCACCAGGAGTACAAGGAGCACGAGGACCTGCCCAACACCACCAACCCCGACGACTGGGCGAAGATCTCGGGCAAGAAGGGCGAGCGGATCGTCTACATCCGCACCCTGGTGAAGCACGACCACGACGACGAGCCCGCAGGTGGTCGGGCCATCGAGCGGGTGGCGACCGGTCAGTACCTGTAGTCCCGTTAGGGTGCCGCGCCATGGCGCTGCACAAGGTCCTCGGCATCGAGACCGAGTTCGGGATCGTCCACCGGGGGGTGGCCGAATCGAACCCGGTGGTGGCGTCGTCGCTGCTGATCAACGCCTACCTGGCCGACCTCCAGCGCGACCAGGAGGCCGGCCCCCTCGTGGGCTGGGACTTCGAGGACGAGACGCCCGGCAACGACGCCCGAGGCGACCGCGGTCCCAGCGCACCTCCCGAGGTGGAGACCCACCTCGTCAACGCGGTGCTCACCAACGGCGCCCGCTACTACGTCGACCACGCGCACCCGGAGTGCTCCACGCCGGAGTGCGCCGATCCTCGTTCGATCGTCGTGTTCGACCGGGCGGCCGAGCGGATCCTCCAGCGGTCCATGGCCGCCGCCAACCGCCAGCTGCCCCCGGGCCAGGAGCTGGTGGTCCACAAGAACAACTCCGACGGCAAGGGCAACTCCTACGGCTGCCACGAGAACTACCTGATGGCCCGCTCGGTGCCGTTCGGGAAGGTGATCACCCACGCCACCGCCCACTTCGTGACGCGCCAGCTCTACACGGGCAGCGGCAAGGTGGGCTCGGAGGCGCCGGGCGTCAGCGCGCGAGACGTGCCCTACCAGCTGACGCAGCGGGCGGACTTCTTCGAGGCCGAGGTGGGCCTCGAGACCACCCTGAAACGCCCGATCGTGAACACCCGCGACGAGCCCCACGCCGACGCCCAGAAGTACCGCCGCCTGCACGTGATCGCCGGCGACGCCAACCTGTCCGAGACGGCCACGTTCCTGAAGGTGGGCGCCACGGCGTTCGTGCTGGCCATGGTGGAGGACGACGCCCTCCCCACCAGCTTCGTGTTCCGCACCCCGGTGGCGGCGATGCGCCAGGTGTCCTACGACCTGGGCCTGTCGCGCCCCCTCGAGCTGGTCGACGGCTCCACGGTGACCGCCCTCGAGGTGCAGTGGGAGCTCTGCCACCGGGCCCGTGAGTGGGCCGATCGCCACGGGTTCGACGCCGTGGGGGGCCCGGTGGGGGCCGAGGTGCTCGACACCTGGGAGGCCGTGCTCACCGGCCTCGGCAACGACCCCGACTCCCTGGCCGACCGCATCGACTGGGTGGCCAAGCGCCGCATCCTCGAGGGCTACCGGGAGCGCCACGGCCTCGACTGGTCCGACGGCCGCCTCGCCGCGCTGGCCCTGCAGTACCACGACCTGCGCCCGGAGCGGTCCCTGGCGGCGCGCGCCGGGCTGGTGCGGATCACCACCGACGACGAGGTGACCCGGGCCATGACCGAGCCGCCCACCGACACCAGGGCGTTCTTCCGGGGCCGCTGCCTCCAGCGCTGGTCCGACCAGGTGGTGGCGGCCAACTGGGACTCGATCGTGTTCGACATCGGCCAGGACGCCCTCCGCCGGGTGCCCATGATGGAACCGTTGCGTGGGACCCGGGCCCACGTCGGTACCTTGGTCGACGAGAGCGCCACCCCCGCCGAGCTCCTGGCTCGGCTGGGCGGCGCCTGACAGGAGGTTCGAGATGCCCGAACGGGAGCAGATCCGAAAGCCCGCACCCGCCCGCGAGGTCGAGGAGGTGGCCGAGGCCCCCGCGCCGTCGGAGACGGGTGAGAAGCTCAAGGCCGACATCGACGACCTCCTCGACGAGATCGACGAGGTCCTGGAGTCCAACGCCGAGGACTTCGTCCGCTCGTACGTGCAGAAGGGCGGGCAGTAGCAGGTGCGCATCCCCACCTTCGCCCCGGGCGACGACCCGGGGCCCGACTTCGCGGCCCTGCTGCGCCGCCACGGCCTCGTGGCCGACGCGCCGGAGGGGCCGGTGTCGGCCG
>JAHBSN010000039.1 GCA_019639095.1 Actinomycetota bacterium | reverse complement strand
GACTGGGCGATCGCCCAGGACGGCACCCGCATCCCGATCTCGCTGATGTACCGGGCGGGGGTGACGATGCCGGCACCGGCCGTGCTGTACGGCTACGGCGCCTACGAGGTGAGCATGGACCCGTGGTTCTCCATCGCCCGGCTGTCGCTGCTCGACCGCGGGGTCACCTTCGCCGTCGCCCACGTGCGCGGTGGCGGCGAGCTCGGCCGCCACTGGTACGAGGACGGCAAGTTCGGGGCCAAGGCCAACTCGTTCACCGACTTCGTGGCCTGCGCCCGGCACCTGGTCGACGTGGGCCGAACCTCGCCAGACCGCCTCGCCGCCCGCGGCGGCAGCGCCGGCGGGCTGCTGATGGGCGCGGTGGCCAACCTGGCGCCCGAGCTGTTCCGGGCCGTGGTGGCCGAGGTGGCCTTCGTCGACCCGCTCACCACCATGCTCGACCCGACGCTGCCCCTCACCGTGGTGGAGTGGGAGGAGTGGGGCGACCCGCTGCACGATCCCGACGCCTACGGCTGGCTGGCCGCCTACAGCCCCTACGAGAACGTGGGCGCCGGGCGCTACCCGGCGGTGCTCGCCACCGCCGGGCTGAACGACCCCCGTGTCGGCTTCCACGAGCCGACCAAGTGGGTGGCCCGTCTGCGCGAACGGGTCGACGGGGCCGATGCGGCCACGCTCGCCGAGCGGCCCGTCCTGCTCAAGGTGGAGCTGGGCTCGGGCCACGGCGGTCCGAGCGGTCGCTACGACGCCTGGCGCGACGAGGCGTTCGTGCTGGCCTTCACCCTGGCGTCGATCGCCGGCACGGAGCCGGCCGCCTCCTAGTCGAGGTGGGCGTAGCCGCCCCGGAAGAACACCAACGGGCCGTTCTTGTCGGCCACGGCGAGGTCGTGGACCGCGCCCACGGCGATGTCGTGGTCGCCGGCCTCGTGCACGGCGTCGATCTCGCAGTCGATCCAGCCGAGCGAGTCGGTGAGGCGGGGCGACCCGAGCGGCGAGCGGTCCCAGCCGAGACCGGAGAACTTGTCGGCCTCCTTGGAGGCGAACACCCGCGACACGTCCTCCTGGTGGTCGCCCAGGATGCTCACGCAGAACCGGCCCGACCCGTGGATCTTCGGCCACGTGGACGACGTCTTGGCGGCGCAGAAGCCGACCAGCGGCGGGTCGAGCGAGATCGAGAAGAACGAACCGATCGCCATGCCGACGGGGCTGCCCTCGTGCATGGCGGCGACCACGCACACCCCGGTGGGGAAGTGTCCGAGCACCTGGCGGAATCGGGCGCTGTCGAACGCGGGCTCGCTCATCGGGTCTGCTCCTCGGACTGGTCTGACGGGGCGTCAGGCTAGGCGCCGAGCGCCGCCGCCCCGGACACGGCCGGCGCCGAGAGCGAGACGGTGAGCCCCTCGGCGGCGGCGATCACCTCGGCGATCGACGTGCCGGCGGCGAAGGCCTCGGCCTCGCGACGCAGGCGGTCGACCACGTCGTCTCCGTGGGACGGGTCGTGGTGGAACAGGGCCAGCCGCTTGGCGCCGGCCTCGGCCGCCACCCGCACGGCGAACTCGACGGTGCAGTGGCCCCAGTCGGACTTGAGGGCGAACTCGTCGGGCTCGTACTGGGCGTCGTGGATCACGAGGTCGGCGCCGTCGCACAGCTCGAGCACCGCCGGCGAGATGGGGCCACCGTCGACGGGCTGCTGGTGGTCGCTCACGTAGGCCACCGACACGCCATCGACCTCCACCCGGTAGCCGCAGGTGGGACCGGTGTGGGGCACGTCGCGCACGAGGATGCGGGCCCGCCCCCACGACAGCTCGCCCTCGGAGACGTCGGTGAAGACGATCTCGCCGGCGAGGTCGGCCGGCGTGACCGGGAAGTACGGGGGCTTCATGAAGTCCTCGAACGCCTGGTGCAGCGGGCCCTCGTCGCAGCGGCCGCAGACCTCCATGGAGGCGCCGGGCCGGTGGAGGGGCACGAAGAACGGCAGGCCCTGGATGTGGTCCCAGTGCAGGTGGGTCACGAGGGCGAGGCCGCGGAAGGGCTCCGTGGGGTCGATCACGTCGCCCCAGAAGCGCAGGCCGGTGCCGAGGTCGAACACGATGGGGTCCAGGCCCGGCGCCTCCAGGCTCACGCAGGAGGTGTTGCCGCCGTAGCGCACGTTGGCGTCGCAGGGGCACGGCGTGGACCCTCGAACCCCCCAGAACGTGATGTTCACCATGGCGTGGCTCCGAATGCCCCTTCGGCCGTCCCCTGCAAGACCGCGAACCGTAGCCAAGGATTCACGCGCACGACACGGCTGTGACCGATCCCACAGGACCGTTCCTTCCCCGAAGGGGGTCGCCGCATACGGTGCGCCCATGACGATCACCGAGGGACGCATCACCGCCGGCGGGCTGGAGTTCGGGTACCGGGCGGCGGGCGACCGAGGTCCCCTGGCGCTGTGCGCCCACGGGTTCCCCGACAGCGCCCGCACGTGGGACCTGCTCCTGCCCGAGCTGGCCGCCGCCGGGTTCCGGGCCGTCGCCCCGTGGCTGCGGGGCTACGCACCCACCGCGGTACCGGCCGACGGCCTGTACCAGCCCGGCGCCGTGGCCAGCGACCTCAACGCCCTGCACGACGCGTTCGAGGGCGACGGCGACGCCGTGCTGATCGGGCACGACTGGGGTGCGGTGGCGTCCTACCCGGCGGTGGCCTCGGCGCCGGATCGTTGGCGTCGCCTGGTCACCCTCGCCGTGCCGCCGCCGAGCACCGTGGCCCGGGGCGTGTTCAGCTTCGACCAGCTCCAGCGGTCCTGGTACATCTGGTTCTTCCAGACCCCGTTCGCCGAGATGGCCGTGGGCATGGACGATCTGGCGTTCGTCGACCGCCTGTGGGCCGACTGGTCGCCCGGCTTCGACGGCGCTCGGTGGGCCGGGTTCTGCAAGGACTCGCTGCGCGACCCCGCCAACCTGGCCGCGGCCATCGGCTACTACCGGGCCACCGTGGGCGCCGGAGCCCGCTCCCCCGAGTACGACGCCGTCGAGGCGGCCGGCAGCGCCCCCACCCCGGTGCCCACCCTCTACCTGCACGGCGTCGACGACGGCTGCATGGGTGCGGAGCTCATCTCCGACGACCTCCTGGCCGGGCTCCCGTCGCCGGGCTCCCGCCTCGAGCGGGTGCCCGACGCCGGCCACTTCCTGCACCTCGAGCAGCCCGAGGTGGTCAACCGCCTGATCCTGGACTTCCTCACCGCGGAAGGGTGAGCGAGCCGTCGTCGGCCACGGCGGCCAGTCCGTCGGTCACGAGCGACGTCGCCACCCGCCCGGCCCGCTCGGGGTCGTCGGGCCATCCCGCCATCGCGGCCACCTGATCCGGCGAGACCGGACCTCGGCGCAGGGCGTCGACCAACCGGCCGCGGCCCTGGCGGTCGGACCCCTCGAAGCGGGACTGGCCGCCCGACACGCCGGCCGAGCCGATGGCGGGATCGGGTTCGGGGTTGCCGGCCGCCCGCCAGGCGCACGCGTCCTCCACCGGGCAGGCGTCGCACCGCGGCGAACGCGCTCGGCAGACGGTGGCGCCGAGGTCGAGCATCGCCTGGTTCCAGGCCCAGCCCTCGGCCGTCGGCACCGCGTCGTCGGCGGCCGCCTGTGCCTCCGCGCGCCCGAGCGGCCGACCGGCCCAGCGGGCGAGCACCCGCGCCGCGTTGGTGTCGAGCACGCCCACGCCGTCGGCCTCGTGGGCGAAGGCGAGCACGGCCCGTGCGGTGTAGGGCCCGATCCCGGGGAGATCGAGGAGACCGGCGAGGTCGCTCGGAAGCCGTCCGCCGTGGTCGCGGGTCACCGCCACGGCGCAGCGGTGCAGGTTCACCGCCCGACGGTTGTAGCCGAGGCCGGCCCAGGCGGTGACGACCTCGCCCACCGGGGCGGCAGCACACGCCTCCGGTGTGGGCCAGCGCGCCAGGAACGCCTCGTAGCGGGGCAGCACCCGGGCCACCTGGGTCTGCTGGAGCATCAGCTCCGACACGAGGATCCGCCACGGATCGCGCGTCTGTCGCCACGGAAGGTCCCGCTGGACCCCCTCGAACCACCCCAACACGGACGCCTGGCGGCGTTGGCGCAGATTCTGCGCAGATTCTGCGCCAACGCTCCGCGGCACGAGGTCGGGGGGTGGGGCGGCCCGGGTCAGCGCCGGCGGGCGGCGTAGGCCACGGTCACGTACGGGAGCTCGAACGACGGCCCCAACGGCTCGGCCACCGCCCGGACGCGGTCGGCCAGACGGGCCCGGTCGTCGGCCGGCAGCACCGCCACGTACGACGTCGACAGCACCCGGGCCACCAGCGTCTCGACCTCCATCGGCTGCCGGTAGGTGGTGTCGTAGCGATCGGCGGGCTCGAACTGCGGCCCGCGGGCAGCCAGCACCTCGGCCCAGTCGACCTCCACGGTGTACGGCACCCGCCAGCGCTCCCGCTCGTCCCAGCGGATCAGCTTCGACAGCTCCGCCACCCACGGCACGCGGACGTCGCGCTCGTTGAAGACGATGCCGAGCGACCCGCCCGGGCGCAGCACGCGTGCGATCTCGGCCAGGGCCGGCTCGGCGTCGAACCAGTGGAACGCCTGGGCGACCGTGACGGCGTCGGCCGACCGGTCGGGCACGCCCATCGCCTCGGCCGTGCCCTCGACCACCGCCGCCGAGGGACACGTGTCGACCAGCTTCTCCCGCATGGCCGACACGGGCTCGACCGCCACGAGCTGCGCCCCGGTGCGGGCCAGGAGCCGGGTGAGCTTCCCCGTGCCCGCTGCCAGGTCGACCACCGTGGACGACGCATCGATCCCGAGGCGCGACACCAGCCACGCCACCGCGTCGTCGGGGTAGCTCGGGCGGCCGCGCTCGTAGTCGTCGGCCCCGGCGCCGAAGCCCGAGGCGGCGACGTCGCTGATGCCCACCGGACCCTGCGGCTCCCGTTCAGTCCTCGTCGGTGAACGCGGTCTCGTAGGGGCGCTCGCGACCCGGTGCGGCCTCGTTGGTCCACACCATCACCTTGCGCTTGAAGTAGCAGACCTCCTCGCCGCGCTGGTTGATGCCCTTGGTCTCCACCGACACGATCCCCCGGTCGCCCTTGGAGGTGAGCTTCTTGTCGAGCACGCGGGTCTCGGCGTAGATGGTGTCGCCGTGGAACGTGGGCTTGGAGTGCTTGAGGGTCTCCACCTCGAGGTTGGCCACGGCGGCGCCGCTCACGTCGGGCACGCTCATGCCGAGCACCAGCGAGTAGACGAGGTTGCCCACCACCACGTTCTTCCCCTGCGGGCTGCGCTCGGCGTACCAGTCGTTGGTGTGGAGCGGGTGGTGGTTCATGGTGATCATGCAGAACAGGTGGTCGTCGTACTCGGTGATGGTCTTGCCGGGCCAGTGCCGGTAGACGTCGCCGACCTCGAAGTCCTCGAAGTTGCGGCCGAAGGGGCGTTCGTGCGTGGTCACCGAGTTCACCTCTGGTCGTGGGGATGGATCGACGGGCGACCGTAGCGGGCCGACCTCGCGGTGACGAGCCCGGGAGCCGCTCGGCGCGAGGATGGACGCGATGGGCGCATCTGCGTGGTTGGCCGAGCGACGGGATCGCCTCACCCGGTCCGACCTGCCCCGCGCCGAGATGCTCGAGCAGCTGTTCCGCAACCGTTACGCCGGGATCGCCACGCTCGGGCTGGCCGCCCTGGCCATCGGACGGTTCCCGGTGGTGGTACCCGCCGCCGTCCTCGGGGTCGGCCTCCCGGTCAACGCCCTGGCCCACCGGCAGTTCCGTGGCGCGGGCACGCCGCCGGCGTGGCTGCACTTCGCCGACCTCACCGCGTGCCTGGCGATCCTGGCCGCCGAGCCGTCGGTGGCCCTGCCCGCGCTGCTGGTGATGATGTCGGTGGTGTCGCTCACCGCCAGCCTGGCCGGCATCGTCCGCAGCCTCGCCGTGGTGGCCTACGGCACCGTCGGGCTGGTGGCGGTGGCCGCCGTGGGCCAGGTGGACGACCCCGTGGTGGCGGTGGCCAGCTTCGCGGTGGCCGGGTTCCTGATCGCCATCGCCGTGGGCCGCCTGGCCGACGCCGAGGCCGAGGGCCGCACCCGGCTCAACACCACGATCGACAACCTCGACGCCGTGCTCTGGGTGCGGCCGCCCACCGGCGACCGCTTCACGTTCGTGAACCAGCGGGGCACCACCATGCTCGGCTGGCCCGCCGACGCCTGGTTGGAGCCGGGCTTCTGGCGCGAGCGGGTCCACCCCGAGGACCTCGAGCGGGTGGAGACGGCGGCCAAGCGCAGCATCGCCCTCGGCATCGACCACGAGGTCACCTACCGCTTCCGCACCGCCGACGGCCGCTGGGTCCACCTCCACGACCGGGTCACCGCGGTGGTCGACGGGAGCGGCCAGACCGTGGCCCTCCAGGGCCTGAGCGTCGACGTGACCGAGCGGGTGCGCATCGAGCAGCGGGTCAACCAGTACGCCGACCTGGTGGAGCGCATCGACCTGGCGCTGCTCGTGCTCCACACCGAGGAGGCCGACGGGCCCGACGAGGAGCCGGTCACGCTCCGCCTCACCGCCGCCAACGCCGCCGCCGAGGCGCTGCTCGGGCGCAGCCTCGCCGCCGAGGTCGGCCTCACCGTGGAGGAGGCGTTCCCCGTCCTCGCCGGCTCCCGGCTGGCCGCCCGCCTGGTGAGCGTGGTGCAGCGCGGGGTCCCGATCCGCGTCGACGACCTGATGGTGCAGCCGGCCGAGAGCCCGGCACGCCTGGTCACGCTCCGGGCGTTCCCGCTCTCGGGACGATCGGTGGGCGTGTCGCTGCTCGACGTCACCGACGCCGCCGCCGCGTCCGAGGCGCTCCGCCGCCAGGCGCTCTTCGACGGCCTCACCGGCCTGCCCAACCGTCGTCTGCTCGACGAGGAGCTGCACCGGGCGGTGCGGGAGACGCCCCACACCGGCGAGCGCATCGCCCTGCTGATGATGGACCTGGACCAGTTCAAGGAGGTCAACGACGCCCTGGGCCACCAGGTGGGCGACAAGTTGCTCCGCGAGATCGGCGCCCGCCTGGCCCGCGAGCTCGACGACGCGCTGGTGGCCCGCCTCGGCGGCGACGAGTTCGCCGTGGTCCTCGCCGGCCACATCGACGACGACGTCGCCCGCCGCACGGCGATCCGCATCCGCACCGCGCTGAGCGAGCCGTTCCTGATCGACGAGCTGCGCCTGCAGTCCAACGCCAGCATCGGCATCTCGATGTTCCCCGACCACGCCCACGACCCGGCCACGCTCATCCAGCGGGCCGACGTGGCGATGTACCAGGCCAAGAAGACCGGCACCGGCGTGGCCGTCTACGCGGCGGAGGCGGACCGGTCCAGCATCGAGCGCCTCACCCTCATCGGCGAGCTGCCCGACGCCACCCCCGACGGCCAGCTGGTCCTGCACTTCCAGCCCTGCGTCGACCTGCGCACCGGCCGCACCGTGCGAGCCGAGGCGCTCGTGCGCTGGAACCACCCCCGCCTCGGCCTGCTCGGCCCCGAGCAGTTCGTGGAGCTGGCCGAGCTGTCGGGCGCCATCCAGCCCCTCACCCGGTGGGTGATGCAGGAGGGCCTGTCTGCGGCGCGCACCTGGCAGGCCCGGGGCCACGCCGTGGGCCTGGCCATCAACCTGTCGGTGCGCAACCTCTACGACGCCGAGCTCGTGGTGAACCTGGCCACCCTGCTGCGCCAGACGGGCGTGCGCCCCGAGGACGTGGTGCTCGAGCTCACCGAGACCGAGCTCATGGACGACCCCAACCTGGCCCGCGAGGTCTTCAGCGCCCTCGGCGACCTCGGCGTGGGCACGTCGATCGACGACTTCGGCACCGGCTACTCGTCGCTCACCTTCCTGCGCGACCTGCCCCTGCGCGAGATCAAGATCGACCGCTCGTTCGTGACCGAGATGCACCGCCGCAGCGACGAGTTCACGATCGTCCGCTCGATGATCGACCTCGGCCACAACCTGGGCCTCGACGTGGTGGCGGAAGGGGTGGAGCACGGCGACGACCTGCACCTGCTCCAGCGCCTCGGCTGCGACCTCGCCCAGGGCTTCCACCTCAGCCCGCCGCTCCCGCTCGAGGACCTGCTCCCCTGGCTCGAGCACCACGCCGAGGCCCCGTCCGATGTGAGCGATCTCGAGGGGCGTCGGTACGATCTGGCCCCATGACCGCACCGGATCTCGCCGCCGCCGCCTCCGTCATCGACCTCGCCTCCAAGGTGGTCGACTCCGCCGTGGGCCAGCTGGCCGCCGCCGGTTCGATCGACGACCACCAGGTGCTGGCGTACGACGTGGCCCACGCGGCGTCGGCGGTGGCCACCGCCAAGGGGCTGCTCGACTACGGCGCCAAGGGCGACCTCGAGGGCCGCATCACCTGCGCCTTCGTGGCCGACGCGGTGGCCGACCTGGCCGGCAAGGTCTTCGGCCAGGAGGCCCGCTGGGGCGTGGAGGCCGGTGCCCTCGACGGTGCCCGCGACTTCCTCGCCACCTACCGGGCGCCGGAGTTCCTGGCCGGCATCACCGACCCCGGCCCCCGCCACCTCGACGGCGACTTCGAGATGGTGCAAGACACGTTCCGCCGCTTCGCCGACCAGAAGCTGGCCCCGATCGCCGAGCACATCCACCGCGAGAACGGCGACATCCCCGAGGAGATCATCGAGGGCCTCGCCGAGATGGGCGCCTTCGGCCTCTCCATCCCGGCCGAGTACGGCGGCTACGGCGAGGGCGGCGAGGGCGAGTACATCGGCATGGTGGTGGCCACCGAGGAGCTCTCCCGCGGCTCGCTCGGCGCCGGCGGCTCGCTGATCACCCGGCCCGAGATCCTCGCCCGGGCGCTCATCGCCGGCGGTACCGAGGAGCAGAAGCACGAGTGGCTGCCCAAGCTGGCCACCGCCGAGGTCATGAACGCCGTGGCCGTCACCGAGCCCGACTACGGCTCCGACGTGGCCGGCGTGAAGGTCACCGCCACCCCCACCGAGGGCGGCTGGCTCATCAACGGCGTCAAGACCTGGTGCACCTTCGGCGCCCGGGCCGACGTCCTGCTGCTGCTCGCCCGCACCGACCCCGACCGCTCCATCGGCCACCGCGGCCTGTCGATGTTCGTCGTGCCGAAGGAGCGCGGCGACGGCCACGGCTTCGAGCTGGTCCAGGCGGCCGAGGGCGGCGCCCCCGGCGGCGGGAAGATGGAGGGCCGCCCGATCGACACCATCGGCTACCGCGGCATGCACTCCTACGAGATCGCCCTCGAGGACTGGTTCGTGCCCGCCGAGAACCTGATCGGCCTCGAGGGCGGCCAGGGTCGCGGCTTCTACTACCAGATGGCCGGGTTCGAGAACGGCCGGCTCCAGACCGCCGCTCGCGCCATCGGCGTGATGCAGGCGGCCTACGAGAAGGCCCGCCAGTACGCCGAGGACCGCACCGTGTTCGGCTCGCCCATCGGCGAGTACCAGCTCACCCAGGCCAAGCTGGGCCGCATGGCGGTGATCATCCAGTCCAGCCGCCAGTTCGCCTACGTGGTGTCCAAGCTGATGGCCAAGGGCGAGGGCGCCGCCGAGGCGTCGATGATCAAGGCCTACGTCTGCAAGGCCGCCGAGTGGGTCACCCGCGAGGCGATGCAGATCCACGGCGGCATGGGCTACGCCGAGGAGTACGACGTGAGCCGCTACTTCGTGGACGCCCGCGTGCTGTCGATCTTCGAGGGTGCCGACGAGACGCTCTGCCTCAAGGTCATCGCCCGCAAGCTCGTGGCCGACGCCAAGGCCTGACCCGCCGGGCGGCTCCGGTCGCCCACCTCAGTGCAGGGTCCAGGGCTCCTCGGCGCCGTCGCGCAACGTGGCCACCCGGCGGGCGGCCTCTCGGGCCCAGGAGGGGTCCTGGTGGCGGACGCCCACGGCCCAGGCCGTGACCCACAGCTCGTAGACGGCGGTGAACGTGGCGAACCCGGTCCAGCCCCGGGGATCGGCGCCGAACGCGGCGAGGAAGGCGTCGAGGTCGGCGTCGTCGGCGCCGTAGCGCACCTGGGCCACCACCGCCGGGGCGGCGTCGTAGCTCGACGGCCCGGCACCGGCCAGCTCCAGGTCGGTGAGCAGGACCCCCGACGGTGACGCCACCACGTTGCCGGCGTGCAGGTCGCCGTGGACCACAGCCCGACCGAGGGGGTCATCGGATGCGGCGTCGGCCCACGCGCCGGCGAGCGACGCGGCGTGGATGCGCACGAAGGCGGCCTCGGGGTCGTCGTCGGGCAGGTGGGCCACGGCGCCGAGGGCCGCCTCGATCGGGTCGAGCACGGGCACGGTGAGCGCCACGTCTGCGGTGCACTCGCGCAGCGTGCGGGCCAGGTGACCGAGGTCCGCCGGGGTCGACGCTCCGGGCGCCTCGGCCCAGCGCCACGCCGTGACCACGCAGGACCCGACCGCCAGCGGCTGCCCGTCGGGTGCCACCAGCTCGGTGACCGGCACGCCGGCGGCGGCGAGCACCCCGGCCAGGTGCACCTCTCGCTCGGCCACCGCGGCGTCGGCCGCCGGCCGGACCCGGACCAGCACGTCGTTGCGGCGCAGCAGCAGGGCGGCGCCGTCGCGCACCACCTCGATGGCGTCAGCACCGGTGCGGGCGGCACCGTCGACCAGGTGGTCGAGCACGTCGGCCCCCGCGATCCACCGGGGGTCGGCCGCGTCCACCATGGGTCGACCCTAGCGATCCGCCTCGCCGTCGGCGCGGGCCTCGCCGGCCCGGGCCGCCTCGGTGAACACGCCCTTGGCCATGAGGCTGGTCTCGGTCTCGGCCCGGGCCCGGTAGAGCTCGGAGCGGAGGCGCCACACGCCGGGATCGTCGGTGGCCTGGGCGGCCAGCTCCACGAGCTGGCTGGCCAGGCGGTGGTCGCCCGCCTCGGACAGCTCCTGGGCCCGCCGGGCCAGCACGTCGGTGCCGCCGGCCAGCGACGCGAGCTCGGCCGCCAGGGCCGATGCCGGCGGCGGCTTGAGGTGGGCGGGATCGCCGTCCCACCACCCGCCGTAGAGGCGCCACACGTTGCGGACCACGAACTCGGGCTCGTCGTAGATCGGGCGCAGCCAGGGCCGGTGCAGCAGGTCGTCGGACACCCGCACCGAGTGCACGATCTCGTCGAGCGTGGCGCCCTGGTTCATGGCGCCCACCACGTCGGCCACCAAGGTCTCGAGGGCGGTGGCCAGGTCGCCCAGCACGGTGGCCACCCGCTCCTTGCCCGACACCGCCAGGCCGTGGGCCGGCAGCAGCAGCTCGGGCTCGTAGGCGAGCATCGCCCGCAGCGCCGCCGCCCACTCCCCCGGGTAGCGCTGGACCTTCTGGGGGTTGCCGGCGTTGGGGAACACCCACGCGACGAAGTCGCCCACCGCCACCGCCTTGTGGGCCGGGATCCAGGCCCACGTGTGGTCGTCGGTCTCGCCCCGGGCGTGGTGCAGCTCCAGGTCGAGCCCGCCCACCTGGAGGTCGAGGCGATCCCGGAACGTGTCGGTGCACTCGGCGGTGTCGTCGGGGAGGAAGTGGAAGGGTTTGCCGCTCCGACTGGTCCGGCCGCCGAACCCCGGGCCGAACTGGCGGGCGTTGATGGCCAGGTTCCAGCCGTCGGTGTAGCGGTACCGGTCGAAGCGCACCGGCACGTTCTCGTGGCCGATCACCTTGGGCGCGGCGTGGCCCCGGGCCTCGCCGTCGGCCACCAGCGCCCCGCTGCCGCCCACGTGGTCGACGTGGCCGTGCGTGTAGACGAGCGCGTGGATCGGGTCGTCGGCCCACGCCCGCAGCGACGCGGTGATCCCCCGCCCGGTGAACACGCTCGACGCGTCGAACAGCACCAGCCCGTCGTCGGTGCGGAACGCCACCACGTTGGAGAACGACTCGACGAACCCGAGCCCGTCGTCGATCACCGACAGCTCGTTGGTGACCCGGTTCGTGGGCCCCTCCGGCGCGCCCGGCGGCGGCCCGCCGGGCGTCGACCAGGCGTCGACGATGGCCGAGGAGAGGTCGAGCAGTTCCGAGGTGGTGCCCATGCCCGCCAGCATGCACCACCCGGAGGGGTCAGGCCGGGGGGAGGCCCTGCTGCTCGTCGAGCATGTCGGCCATGACCATGCGGATGAACTCGTCGGCCTCGTCGGTCATGCCACCGGCCACGCCGCCGTAGATGGCGCCCGACGCGGCGGGCTCGTGGCCCTTCTCCTTGGCGTAGGCCACGGCCTCGGCGAGGTCGGCGGCGAACGCCTCCACCACGCCGGGCTGGGTCTGGGGCCGGGTGACGGCCATGTGCAGGCCGTTGGGGTACTGCTGGCCGTTGAAGCGCCAGCCCTTGGGCCGCATGTGGTCGTTGACGTGGTACACGTCGAACTCGTCGCTCGTGAAGCTGAAGAGGAACGACGGCTTGCCCACCAGGTTCAGCTCGGGGTGCGAGCGCACCGCCTCCTGCATGGCCATCGACGTCTCGAAGATCTTCTCGGCGTAGCCGCGGTAGCCCTCACGGCCGAGCTGCACCATCGACGCCCACGTGGCGGCGAGCAGGCCGCCCGAGCGCGAACCGTCCATGCCCGGCGAGCAGTACTTGCCGCCCGACCACTCGGTGAGGAAGAAGTACTGCGAGTTGCGCCACTTCTTGTCGCGGAACAGCACGGTGCTGGTGCCCTTGAAGGCGTAGCCGTACTTGTGGGTGTCGGCCGAGATGCTGGTGACGCCGGGGAGGCGGAAGTCGAAGATCGGGATGTCGTAGCCCAGCTCCTGGCCGAACGGGAGGATGAACCCGCCCAGGCAGCCGTCGACGTGGAGCGGCAGGCCGGTCTCCACCGCCAGGTCCGACAGCGCCTGCATCGGATCGACCGTGCCGTAGCCGTAGTTGCAGGCCGAGCCCATGAAGCCGATGGTCTGGTCGTCGATGGCGGCCCGGATCACCTCGGGGTCCACCTGGCCGGTCTCGGGGTCCACCGGCACGTGGCGCATCTCGATGCCGAAGAGGTGGCAGGCCTTGTCGAACGCCGGGTGGCCGGTCTCGGGCTTGATGAAGTTGGGGTTGGTGACGCCGCGCTCGTTGCGGGCGATCTCGCGGTAGGCCAGCACGGCGTGGCAGATGGAGCCGGTGCCGCCGCTGGTGACGAGGCCCACCGGCTCGGTGTCGGTGACCGCCTCGGCGTGGAAGAGGTCGAGCGCCATGGCGATGACCTCGCCCTCGTAGCGGGTGGCGCTCGGGCAGATGTCGCGCTGGAGGATGTTCACGTGGGCGTAGAGCCCGAACACCTCGTTCATGAACGCGTAGTGGTCGTGGTCGCCGCAGTACATGGTGCCCGAGACCTTGCCGCTCTCCCAGGAGCGGTCCTCCTCGTGGGCCAGCATGGCCATCTCGGCGAGCACCTCTTCACGGGGGCGGCCGTGCTCGGGGAGGGTGCGGTTCACCGGGAAGCGGTCCTGGTACGGGTAGGCACTCATCGGTTGGCAGCCCTTTCCGAGCGACTTGATCGACTTATCCGAGCAATCACTCGGGTTTCGGCTCCATCATGGCCCCTGCGGCCGGATCCGCCAAGCGCGACGGCCTGGCTCAGGCTGCGGCCAGGTCGGCGGGCACGAACTGCTCGGTGAGCAGGCGCTCGAACCGGGCCGGATCGCCGCCCGCGAACCCCCGGCACAGCGGCAGGCCGGCCACGTAGCAAAAGATGTACGCCCGCCACGTGGGGTGGGTGAGGAAGGCCATGGCCTTGGTGGCGCGCTCGTGGCTCTGCAGGCCCCAGCGCTCGAGCTCGGCCACCGCCTCCTCCACGGGGCGGCCCCGGTCGTGCACCAGCAGGGCGGCGTTGCCCCGCACCGACCCGACGGCCTCGGCCGCCGCGCCCACCGCCGCCACCACCTCGGTGTCGTACCGGATGCCGAGCGGGTGGAGGATCTCGGCCAGCAGCGGCTCGTGGTGCGGGCCGAGCAGGGCCTCGATGGCGAGGTCGGCCAGGCCCTCGGCCAGCAGGCACTGCGGCGTGCCCACCAGGAAGATCGACTCCTCGAGGTGGCCGCGCTGGCGCACCAGGCCCACCTCCTTGCGGCAGTGCTCGGTGTGGTGGCCGGGGTACGCCTCGTGGGCCACGAGGTGGCCGATCACCGTGGACGGCACGGGCAGGTCGGTGTTGATGGCCACCCGGCTGCGCAGCCCGCCCTCGTAGTAGTTGAACCCGCTCCACGGCTCGTCGGACACGAGCTCGAACTCCACGTGCTCGCCCTCGGGCAGGCCGAACGCCTGCGCCGTGCGCTCCCGGAAGGCCTCGGCCAGGGTGTGCACGGCATCGAGCAGCTTGTCGACGGGGATGTGGTGGGTGGTCCGCCAGGCGTCGTAGCGCTCGGCGAGCGGGCCCGATCCGGGCAGCACGGCGTCGAGGCGGCGGTGCGCCGCCTCGTAGACCTCGTGGTCCACCCACTCGGGCCGCACGCCGTAGCAGGACTCGACCTCGTCGAGGAACGCCACCTCCTCCCCCGCCAGCTTGCGCGCGGCGGTGTGCAGCCCGGCCGCCTGGGCCCGCAGCCACCGCCGACGGACGGGATCGAGGTCACCGTCACCCGCGTCGAGGTCGGCCACCAGCGAGCGCAGGTCGGCCACCAGCGCCGGCAGCTCCCGCTTCGGCTCGTCGGCCACCCGCTGCTCGAGCTCCGCCGGCCCGTAGTACGCGTCGACCAGCCCGTCGAGGTGGCGTCCCACCCGCAGCCCCACCTCCAGGTAGCGGTGGACCGGGTCGTGGGCGGCGAGCGGCGCAAGCATCGGGTCACGGTACCGGCGCTCAGGCCGGCACCTACCCGGGCTCAGGTGAGCTTGGCGCGGAGGAAGGTGAGGGTGCGGTCCCAGGCGAGGGCCGACGCCTCGGCGTCGTAGACCTCGGGCCGGGTGTCGTTGAAGAAGGCGTGGTCCACCCCGTCGTAGATGTGGAACTCGACGTCCTTGCCCAGGCCCTTCAGCGTGGACTCCAGCTCGCGGGCGGCGTCGGGGGTGAAGAACCCGTCGGCGCCGGCGTAGTGGCCGAGCACCGGCGCCGAGAGCTTGCTCCAGTCGGGCTGGGCCTCGGGCCAGGGGATCAGGCCGTACCAGGGCACCACGGCGCCGAAGGCGTCGGGCCGCAGGCAGGCGGCAACCAGGGTGAGGCCACCGCCCATGCAGAACCCGGTGATGCCGAGGTGGTCGCCGGTGACCGCGTCGTGCTCCTCGAGGTACGACACGGCGCCGGACAGGTCCTGCGCGGCCCGCTCGAGGTTGAGCGCCATCATGAGCTTGCCGGCCTCGTCGGGCTCGGTGGTGGTCTCGCCGTGGTAGAGGTCGGGCGCCAGCGCCACGAACCCCTCGGCGGCGAAGCGATCGCACAGGTCCTTGATGTGGGGCACCAGCCCCCACCACTCCTGGATCACGATCAGACCGGGGCCGGAGCCCCCGTCGGGCACCGCGAGGTAGCCGCTGGCGCCGTGTCCGTTGCTCGGGAACTCCACGATCTCACCCATGGCGCTCACCGTACCGAACGGTCAGGGGGCGAGGGCGTCCGGCTGCAGGGAGACGATGCCGGTGGCGCCCAGCTCCCGCAGGGTGCCGAGGCGATCCCAGAAGTCGACGGAGCGCACCACGAAGTGGGCGGCCACCAGGTCGTCGCGCTCGGCCAGCGGCAGCACCGTGGGTGCCGCCAGCCCGGGGAACACCGTCGAGAGCTCGTGCACCTGCCCGGGCGGGATGTGCAGCATCACGTAGCGGTGGGCGCGAGCGCCGAGGGCGGCCTGGATGCGCAGCTCGAGGTCGGCCAGCACCGCCACGTCGGCGCGGTGCACGAACTCGGCCTCGCACTCGGCGATAGTGGCGAGCACGCTCAGGTTGTTCTGCCGCAGGCTCGTGCCGGTCTCGGTGTTGTCGACGATGGCGTCGGCCAGGCCCGCGGCGCACAGCCCCTCGAGCGATCCCCCCATGGGCAGCACCCGGGCCTCGACGCCGGCGTCGGCCAGGAACCGGGCGGTGAGGTTGGGCATGTGGGTGGCCACCACACCGCCGGCGAGGTCGGTCAGCGAGCTCACGCCGCCG
This sequence comes from Actinomycetota bacterium, assembly GCA_019639095.1. Classification (GTDB taxonomy): domain Bacteria; phylum Actinomycetota; class Acidimicrobiia; order Acidimicrobiales; family Iamiaceae; genus Aquihabitans. The sequence continues at coordinate 2,551 of JAHBSN010000039.1, read as the reverse complement.
TCGTCGCGCACGGCGAGCACGAGGGTGGATCGGGCCGTGCCGAGGGGCAGCCGGGCCAGGGCGGCGATGTCGTGCTCCATGGCGATGTCGGTGGCCACGAACGCGCCGTCGACCGTGCCGGCGTCGAGGGCCGCGGCGGCGTCCCTCGGCCGCATCTCGAGGAACGCCAGCCCGTTCGTGCGGACCATCGAGCCCCGACCCCGCAGCCCCGCGAGCCGGTAGCCGGCGGTGCCGAGCAGGTCGAGCACGTCGTCGCGCAGGCGGCCCTTGGACGGGACGGCGATGCGGACGTCGGTCACGACTCGGCCCCGCGGTGGCGCGCCCGCAGCACCGACTCCACGTCGTCCCACGACCCGCCCGCACCCACGATCCCGCAGAGCAGGTGGAACACGAGGTCGGCGGCCTCCTCCGCGAGGCGCTCGTGGTCGAGGTCGGCCGCCTGCAGCTCCAGGCACACCTCGAACGCCTCCTCCATCACCTTGCGCTGCACGGCCACCGGGTCGGTGAGCATCGTGCGCGAGTACGACCCGGCCGGCGCCTCGGCCAGGCGGGTGCGCAGGAACGCCTCCAGGTCGGGCAGGAAGCCGGCGGGTTCGGTCGATGCCATAGGACCGAGAGGCTACGGACCGTGCCCCTCCCCCGACGAAGCCGTTGGATCAGGTCACTTCTCGGGCCAGCGGAGGATCTCGCCGTCGGGGAGCGGGATCACCTCCACCAGGGAGTCGACCGTGACCACCAGGCGAGCGGGCGACGAGTCCTCGATGGTGAGCGAGGGGGTGCCGGTGTCGCCGCCGTAGCGGGTCGGGAACGTGCGCCGCACGGGACGGCCGAGCTCGCCGGAGGTCAGGTCGAGCGACTGGGTGTCGACCACCCGACCCTCGCCGCTGAAGGTGACCAGCCGCGGGGTGGCACCGCCCACCACGAGCGTGCTGCGCGGCGACCCGTCGAACAGGGCGTCGGAGCTCGCGTAGGACCCGTCGGAGGCCGCCTGGGAGCCCTTGGGCAGCGCCACCGACCACAGCCGCTTGTTCGTGCCGAGGTCCCAGGCCGCCAGCCCACCCTTGCTCGTGCCCCGCGTGGAGGTGGTGTCGGCGATCAGGGTGCGGCCGCTGATGGCGTTGGGCTCGGCGGCGGCGTCGGGCACCGCCTCGAGCTGCACGCCCCTTCCACTGCCCAGGTCGACGTGGATCAGGCTCCCGTAGCTGCCGAACACGAGGTCTCGGTCGGACACGAGGGGCGGCTCGTCGCCGATCGAGAAGTCGCCGGTCACGCTGAGGGTCCAGCGCTGGGTGCCGGAGGCCGACTCCCAGCGGACCACGCAGCCCGTGCTCGACCCGAACAGGGCCACCAGGTCGCCGGTGCCGGGCACCGCCACCACCGGGTCCCCGGCGCCGAAGCGGCCCGGGTACGGGTTGTCGTCGCTCGGCGGGCAGACCGGCGTGAAGCGGCGGGCGGCCCGACCCGTGGCCGGGTCGAGCGTCTCCACCGCGCCCGGTTCGGAGGGTGTGGCGTTGTCGTCGACGAGCAGCAGGTTGCCGCCCACGCGCTCGGCGCGGGCCTGGGTGCTGTTGAGGCGGCGGCTCCACAGCGGCTCGTTGGACGAGGCCTGGAAGCCGGTGAGGTACGCATCGTCGGTGCGCACCACCAGCTTCTTCTGCACCACCGCGAAGCAGGACGCGCACCGGGTGGTCACCTTGTCGGTGAGCGTGGCCCGCCACGTCTCGGCGCCGGTGGCGAGCGACAGCAGCCGAACCTCGTCGCCCACGGCGGCGTAGAGGTGGTCGCCCTCGATGGCCACCGACGCCGTGTACACGTTGCTCGGGAGCGGTTCGCTCTTCCAGAGGGTCTCCGAGCCGTCCGGGCCGACCTTCGCCCGGACGAGGCGACGCTTGCTGTCGCTCGAGTTGTCGGTGGCCACGAGCACCAGGTCGGTGGTGGTGCCCTCGCCGGGCAGGACGGTTACCGATCCACTCGACGGGTACAGGTTCGAGTTCGACGTGCCGGTGATCTCGCCGATCGACTTCGAGACCGAGCTCACCCCGTTGACCACGGCGAAGACCACGCCGCCGATGCTCGCCAGGATGATGAGCGTCACCACCACGCCGGCGATGCTGCAACCGGTCTTGGCTGCCTTGGCCGCTCCCTCCGCCGCCTCGGTGGCCATCACGATGCGCTCGGCGGGCCGGTCCCACTCCGTGGCGCCCCGCGCGCCGGGCGTCCACTGCGACAGGTCGATCGTGACCTCGCCGGCGGGGCTCTTCACCGTGAGCCGGTTGCCGCGGTCGTCCTCCTCGGGCACCTCCACCCGGCTGGCCCGACCGCACGACGGGCAGATGATGTTGCCGTCGATGTCGGGCAGCGGGAGGTGCGCCCCGCAGGAGTCGCAGATCAGATCGTCGCTCACCGGTGCGTCACCTCCGACACCGCATGCCCGCGCGGCGCTCTCGCGGCGAGAGTGTACGACGGCCCCGACCGAGGGCGGATCAGTCCAGGTCGCCGGCGAACAGGGAGGCGATCTCCCGGTTGAGCCGCTTCGGGCTGACCGGTTCGC
>JAHBSN010000389.1 GCA_019639095.1 Actinomycetota bacterium | reverse complement strand
TGACCGACCGATCGCGCCCGCCGGGCCTGCCGGAGCGGGGGTCGACGCCGGTACCGTGTGCCGGTGCTGCTGGCCGAGCTGGAGGTGTTCCACTCCCGTCCGATCGCCCCCACCCGACGGGTGGCGCTCGGGGTCGCCGTGCTGCCCACCTCACCGGCGCCGGGCTTCGGCGGGATCCTGCTCGGGGGGATCGCCGCCGCCTTCGTGCCCGACATGGACCCCGACCTGCTCGACGACCTCACCCGGCTCACCCACCAGCTCGAGGCCGGGCAACGCATCCCGCAGCCGCGGCTGCGCCACCGGTTCCAGGCCGACCGGGTCGGGCTCAGCGGTCACCGGCACCGCCTCGTGGGCACCGGTGAGGAGCTGCGCTTCGAGCTCGACCGCTCCGGCACCCCCGCCCCGCAGGTGCTGGGTGCCGTGTACGCCGCCGCCCGGCTGGACCCCGAGCACCGCGGCGCCGTGTTCGGTGCCGTGCGGCGGGGCCTGCGGTGGCGTGGCGAGGTGGGCCCGCGCCTCGTGGAGCACCTGAGCGACGAGCGCTCCACCGCCAACTGGTCCACCCTGGGCGGCCGCGACCCCGTGGTGTGGGCCCTCGCCGTGCTCGGCCTGCCGCCCGACACGGCCGAGCGGGCCCTGGTGCAGGCCCGGTTCCGCGAGCTGGTGCGCCTCGCCCACCCCGACCACGGCGGCGCCACCGACGACGCCGCCCAGCGCATCAACGAGCTCACCGAGGCTCGTCGCATCCTGCTGCACCGCTGAACGGCGTCGGTGGCTCGGCGCCGGACCGGTGGCGGCCGCGTAGCCTTCGCCGGCGTGGCTCCCCGACGTCGTCCCGCCGGCCTGCTCCTCACCCCCGGTGCGGGCAGCGATGCGTCCCACCACACCCTCGTGGCGATCGAGGAGGCGCTCGCCCCGCTGGCCGTGCGCCGGGTCGACTTCCCCTACCGCAAGGAGGGGAGGCGCGCACCGGACCGGGCGCCGAAGCTGATCGCCTCGGTGCGGGCCGATGCCGAGGAGTTCGGCCGCTCCCGCCGCGCTCGCACCGGGCGCATCGTGCTGGGCGGTCGCTCGATGGGCGGACGCATGTGCTCGATGGCGGTGGCCGAAGGGCTCCCCGCCGCCGGGCTCGTGCTGATCAGCTACCCCCTGCACCCGCCGGGCAAGCCCGACCGGCTGCGGGTGGAGCACCTGCCGCTGCTGGAGGTGCCGTGCCTGTTCGTCACCGGGACCAGGGACCCCTTCGGCACGCCCGAGGAGCTGCAGTCGGCCACGGCCACGATCCCCGGACCGGTCACCCACGTGTGGATCGAGGGCGGCCGCCACGACCTGAAGGGCGCCGATCCTCAGATCGCTGCCGCGGTGAGGGCCTGGATCGACGCCCTGCCGGACCCGCCGCCGACGCTCAGCTGAGCGGCGTGATGAACGAGGGCGCGTCCTCGGGGTTGAGGTCCTCGAGCTCGAGGTGGGCCGTCTCCGGGTAGAAGGCCATCACCAGCGCCGCCACCACGAGCGGCCCCACCGCCAGCATCGCCAGCCCCGGTCCCAGCTCGCCGTAGCGGTCGGCCAGCCGACCCGCCGCCACCAGGCCCACGGCGCTGCCCGCCACGCCGGCCACCGAGATGTAGCCGTTGGCCTTGCCGCGCAGGGCGGTGGGGAAGAGCTCGGGGCCGTAGACGGCGAGCGCCGGCACCGTCACCGCCGCCACGATGGTGCCGGCGATCGAGAGGATCCACAGGAACGGGCCGCCCACGAGGAACCGCAGGCCGAGTAGCACGGCACCGCCGATGGTGCCCACCGCCCCCACCAGGCGGCGGCCGCGGGTGTCGGCCAGCCGCCCGCCCACCACGATCCCGATGCCGCCGGGCGTGTTGGTGAGGATCGTGAAGATCGTGATCTGGATCGCGGTGAAGCCGTGCTCGTCGCGCAGGAAGTCGTTCTGGAACTGCGTGTTGGGCGCGAAGAACACGAGGGCGAAGAACGACGACGCCGCCAGCAGGAGCAGGCGCATGCGATGGCCCGCCAGCGTGGAGCGGCCGTGGGAGCGGGCGAAGCGGCGGCTCTCGGGCAGTCGTCGGCCGATCTTCAGGAACAGCGGCAGCGCGAGCAGCGGCACCACGTAGAGGAGGCGCCAGGCCGGCTCGGCCACGTCGGCCACCGGCAGCAGCATCACCGCCACGCCGGCGCCGAGCGCCCCGGTCATGGCCATCACGCTGGCGGCGTAGGCGCGGCCGCCGCTCGGCATCTCCTCGGCCGCCACCACGCTGATCAGCAGCGCGAGCGCGGTGGAGAACGCTCTCGACACGGTCTGGGTGGCGCCCAGCACCACCAGTCCGGGCGCGAGCGCAGTGAGCCCGGCGGCCACGCTGCCACCCACGGCGCACACCACGAGGAGCTTCTGGCGACCGCGGCGGTCGGCAACCGCCATGATCGCGACCGACAGCAGGACGCCGAGCCGCACGGCGGCGAGGGCGCCGCCCTGCGCGCTCTTCGAGCTGCCGAACTCGTCGGCGGCATAGGTGATGGTCTGGGTGAGCACGGTGCCCAGGTAGCCCGCCAGCAGCGAGAGCCCGCAGAGCCGGCTGAGCACCTGGCTGGAGCGCAGGTCGAGGCGGGCCGGGGGTGACCACCAGGGACTCGTGAGCGCCGCGGGCTCGGTGCCTGGTTCGTCGCCGGCGGACACCGGGTCGGGCGCGGGCGGAGCCTCGTGGCGGGCGATCTGGCGCGAGACGAGCGGTCGGAACAGCACGCCCCAGATCGGGATCCCGAGCACCCAGCTCGTGGTCTCGGTGACCCGGTGGCGACCGTCGCCCAGGTCCTCCACGTCCACGGTGCGCTCGTAGGCCTCGAACGGCCCGGTCTCGCAGGCGAAGCGGTCGGGCCCCTCGG
>JAHBSN010000388.1 GCA_019639095.1 Actinomycetota bacterium | reverse complement strand
GGTAGGCCGCCACCTCGACGGCGGCAGAGAGGTCCGGCAGGTGGCGGGGCGCATCGAGGGACACGTCGAGGTACGAGCCGCCCACCGTGGGCCCGGAGAAGGACGACGCCTGCTCGGCGAGGGTGGGCACGAGGCCGATCTCGTCGAGCGCCGGCGGGCGGAGGTCGTACACGAGGCGGCGGATGTCGTCGATGGTGGTGCGGACGTCGTCACCCACCTGCGTCAGCAGCGCCTCGGCGGCCTCGGGATCGCGATCGATCATCAGGCGGGCACCGTCGAGCTTCATCCCCACCGCCGCGAGCGCCGGACCGAGGCCGTCGTGCAGGTCCCGACGCACCCGCCGCCGCTCCTCCTCCCGCAGGGTCACCAGCGCATGGCGGGAGCGCTGGAGCGCCTGGCCCACGGCCACGGCGTGGACCACCGCCGCCACCGACGGGGCGAGGCTGGCGAGCGCCGCCTGCTCGCGCGTGCCGATGGCGGCGCCGGGCCGGGCCGACACCCCGAGCGTGCCCACCTCGTCGGACCGGAAGACCAGCGCCAGGCGGTGCACCGCGGTGCGGGGCGTCCCGCTGGAGGCCACGACTCCCTCGCCCGGCAGGTCGATGGTCACCGAGTCGAGCCGCAGCGACACCGCGATCGACTCGACCACGTCGTCGAGGACCGACGTGTCCGACCCGGGATCCTCGAGCCTGGCGCCGAGGCGCCGGAGGGCCCGGTGCGGATCGCTGCGGTCGCCGTAGAGCCGGCGGTCGATGCCCCGCTGGAGCCGGTCCCGGAACGGGGCGAACGCCACGGCCACGGCGGCGGCGGCGAGCAGGGAGGGGCCGAGGTCGACGGGGTGGTCGCCGGTCCGGGCCGTGGCCGCCACCACCAGCACGTAGGCCCCGCCCAGGCCCAGCGTCAGCGCGCCGTACACCAGCGAGTAGCTGATGAGGGTGTCGATCTCCCAGAGGTGGGAGCGCAGGATCGCCAGCACGATCGACACGAGGAAGAGGGCCAGCAGGAGGGGCCCCAACCAGGCGAAGAACGCGAACGGCAGCGAGATCGGCAGGATCTCGAGCGCCACCTCGAGTCCGAGCAGGCTCCCGGTGAAGGCGATCCACTTGAGCTGCTGGCGCTCCACCCCGGTGGAGCCCCAGGTGCGGACCACCAGCGACGCGATGGCGAGCAGCACCGAGACCATCAGGGTGAGCAGCGCGAGCGCCGATCCCGCCTCGACCACGGGCGAGTCGATGCCGATCGGGTTGACCACGTCGGGCAGGTCGTCGCTGAACGGGCCCGGTGAGACCGCCAGGGCGAGGCAGCCCACCACCACCGACGCCACGATCGCCACCGCCACCGGACGCCACCGCCGACCCGGGAGGTGGCCGTCGGGGAAGAGGAGCAGCACCAGCGGCAGCGTGGCGATCGACGGGACGTACAGCCACGACCCGAGCCACGCCGCCCACGCCGCACCGGGCAGGGGCGGCTGGTGGGTGCGGGCGGCGTAGATGGCCCACTCCCGCCCGGCTCCCAGCACCGCCTGCGGCAGCGCCCCGGCCACCATGAGCCACCCGATCGGGTTGGCGGGGACGCGCACGACGAGCACGAGGCCCAGGCTCCCCAGGCCGCAGCCGATGACGAGGTTGCCCAGCCACCAGGTGTCGGCGCCCACCTCCCGGTTGAGCCAGGCGAGCACGGCGAGCGTCCCTGCGCACGCGACGAGGATCGCCGCCGCCGCGGCGGCGATCCTCCTCCCCCGGGCCCGGACCCCGACCGGATCGGCCGGGTGGGCCACCGGTGCTGGTCGTGACATCACCCGAGCCCTCCTGCCGACGGTCTTGATGGTCTTCCCCGAGCGGCGCTCCGCCAGCCGTCGGCGGTCAGCTGACGTCGAACTCGCCGTGCTGGGCCGGCATGCCCGGGCCGTTCGCGTCCTCGACCGAGACGTACCCGTAGTGGCCGGGCTCGAGGTCCAGCGTGAGGTAGGTGGTCTGGTCCGGGAGCAGGGCGTCGACGCCGCCGTCGAGCACGCCGCCGTCCACGTCCATCGCCTTCCCCGAGGACTGCGCCTGGCCGACGGCCTGGAAGTACTCGTCGAGCGTCGTGCCGTCGTCGAGCTTGGCGATCGACATGGAGTGCGCCGCGCTGCCGGTGTTGGTGACCGCGAACGTCCCGTGCCCGTCGAAGTCGTCGGGCAGCGTGATGGCGTCGTCGGTGAGCTCGATGGTGCCGTCGCTGTCGGGCGTGCCCGTGACCTCGTCGCCCTCGACGGTGAGCTCGCTCACCATGCCCGCCTGGAAGTGCGGGGTGCCATCGTCGGTGGTGAAGAAGCACAGCAGGGCGTAGTGGCCGGCCGGCAGGTCCACCATGGTGGTGGTGGAGGACAGGCCCGGACCCACCGGCGCCGGACTGCCGTAGACGGCCTGGTCGGGCGGTTCGGCCAGGAGCTTGGCCGCCTCCTCCTCGCCCTTGTCCAGCGCGGTCCGGACCTGGTCGAGGGTCACGCCGTCCTGCAGGCGCGCCATGGCCAGCATGTGGGCGACGTCGTCGTCGTTCCGGAAGGTGAGGGTGGCGGTGCCGGGCTGCAGGGTCCCCGACACCTCGTAGCTCATGCCCGGCGAGGTCACCGTGACGGCGTTCTCGGCCGTGGCAGCTCCGGCGGCCTCGGTCGTCGACGCGGCGTCCGGCGCCGCCGTCGTGGTCGTCGACGACGAGTCGTCGCTCGACCCGCAGGCGCTCACGGCGAGCGCCAGGGCGGCGGTGGCGCCGAGGGCGGCGACGCGCGCTCGGCGACGGGATCGGGCGGGACGGGCGGTTGGGTGGTGCGACATGGTCGGTCTCCTCGGGCGGCAGCTCCGCCCAGCGGGCGAAGGGTTCGACCCACCCTGACGGCACCGCCGTCCCTCCG
>JAHBSN010000387.1 GCA_019639095.1 Actinomycetota bacterium | reverse complement strand
TCGACGGCGGCACCGTGGTGGAGTGCGGCACCCACGCCGAGCTGCTCGCCGCCGACGGCCGCTACGCCGCCCTGTACCGCCGCCAGGCCGACGCCTACGCGTGATGGTTCGGCCGGGCCTGGCTACCGGCCGGGCAGGTCGCGCTTGACCACCTTGCCGGTGGCGTTGCGGGGGAGCTCGTCGAGGAACGTCCAGCGGCGCGGGACCTTGTAGTCGCTGAGCCGCTCGGCGCAGAACGACCGCAGCGCCTCGCCGTCCACCGCCTCGGCGTCGGTACCTGGCGCCAGCACGATCCAGGCGCCCACGTCCTCGCCCAGCACGGCGTGGGGCACCGCCGCCACCGCCGCCTCCTGCACCGCGGGGTGCTCGTAGAGCACCGACTCCACGTCGGTGGCGTGCACGTTGTTGCCGCCGCGGATGATGACGTCCTTCTCGCGCCCGCGCAGGTAGAGGAACCCGTCCTCGTCGAGCTCGGCCAGGTCGCCGGTGTGGAGCCAGCCGTCCTGCCAGGTGCGGGCGGTGGCGTCGGGGTCGGCGAAGTACTCGCGCTCGCGCCCCGGGTTGTGCACGAGCAGCTCGCCGACGGTGCCGGGCGGCAGCTCGTTGCCGTCGCCGTCGACGATCCGGAACTGCACCGGCGGCACCGGCATGCCCACCGACCCCACCCGCTTCTCCACCTGGTCGGGCGGCATGATGCAGAACGCCGGACCGGCCTCGGTCATGCCCCACGAGTTCGAGACCATCGCCTGGGGCAGCTTGGCCCGCAGCGCGTCGAAGGTCGACGGGGCCAGGGGCGCGCTGCCCAGCGGGCACAGGGTGATCGACGACAGGTCGGCCGCCTCGAACCGGGGGCTGGCGAGCAGGAGCTCGGCCATGGCCGGCACGAGGAACGTGGCCGACGGGCGGCGTTGCTCCACCGCGTCGAACCAGGCGTCGACGTCGAACCGGGGCAGGTACAGCAGCGTCAGCCCGAGCTTCATCGGGTTGTACGCCGAGGCGATGCCGGCGAAGGTGAACATCGGCGACGAGTGCAGCCAGCCCTTGCCGCTCCAGTTCGGGAGGCCGTTCGGGATCATGGCGATGTTGCCGTGGCGGACCACCACGCCCTTGGGCCGGCCGGTGGTGCCGGAGGTGTACATGATGTCGGCCAGGTCGCTGCCGTCGACGGGGACCTGGAACGTGGAGTCATCGGGGTCGGCGGCGTCGTCCCACGCCACGAGGTGCCCGGCCGAGTCGTCGTCGGTGGATCCGGTGGTCACCACCGTGCGCAGGTCGGGCAGGTCGGGCCGGGCGGCGAGCAGCGCCGGGAGGGTGGACGTGCCGGTGAGGGCGACGACGGCGCCGGCGTGGCCGAGCACGAACGCCAGCTCCCGCGCCACGAGCCGGGTGCTGGTGGGCACGGCGGCCGCGCCCGACTTGTGGACCGCGGCGTAGGCCACGAGGAACCGGTCGGGCTCCTCGGGCGGCACGAGGACGGCCACGCGGTCGCCCTTGTTCACGCCGTGGGCCACCAGCCACCGGGCCAGGCGGTTGGACCGGCGCTCCCACTCGTCGAAGGTGAGCGACGCATCGGTGGCGACGTTCGTGAACCCGATCTCGTCGGGGTGGTGCTCGGCCATGAGCCGCAGCTGGTCGGGGAGCAGGTCAGCCATGGCGGGTCACCGGGTGGGCTCGGGGTCGCGGGGCAGGCCGAGGAGCCGCTCGCCGATCACGTTGCGCTGGATCTCGCTGGTGCCACCGGCGATGGTGAGGCAGCGGTTGGCCAGGAAGCCGAAGGTCCACTGGCTCGCCGCACCCATCGCTGTGGTGGCGCCGGCCGGGCCGAGCAGCGATAGGCCGGCCTCCTGCGTGCGCTGGTCGTGCTCCACGCCCATCAGCTTGCGGACGCTCGCCTCCGGTCCGGGCTGGGCGCCCGACAGCGAACGGGCGGTGGAGCGCAGGCCCATCACCGACAGGGCGTGGGCCTCGGCCACCAGGGCGCCGAGCTGGTCGAGCAGGAGGAGGTCGTCGCCGTCGAGCGCGCCGCTGGCGGTGGCCTCGGCCACCAGCCCCACCAGCGCCTCGATGCCGCCGCCGAACGAGGACCCGCTGCCCATCGACACCCGCTCGTTGGCGAGCGTGGTGCGGGCCAGGGGCCAGCCGCCGTCCACCTCGCCGACCACGCAGTCGTCGGGCACGAACACGTCGTCGAAGAAGACCTCGTTGAACATCTCCAGCCCGGTGAGCTCGCGCAGCGGGCGGATGTCGATGCCGGGCGTGGCCATGTCGACGGTGAGGTACGTGATGCCCTGGTGCTTGGGCGCCGTGGGGTTGGTGCGGGCCAGGCAGATGCCCCAGTCGGCCTCCTTGGCCATGGTGGTCCACACCTTCTGGCCGTTGAGCAGCCAGCCGCCGTCGGTCTTCGTGGCGGTGGTGGTGAGGGCGGCCAGGTCCGAGCCGGCCTCGGGCTCGCTGAAGAGCTGGCACCACGAGATCTCGCCGTGGAGCGTGGGGCGCACCCAGCGCTCCTGCTGCTCGGGCGTGCCGTGGGCGGCGATCGTGGGCGCCGCCCACGCCCCCACCTGCAGGTGCGGGGCGCGCACCTTGGCCCGCCGTAGCTCCTGGTCGATCACCACCTGCTCCACGGCGCCGGCGGCGCGGCCCCACGGCTCGGGCCAGTGGGGGACGATCAGCCCGGCGTCGGCCAGCGCTGCTCGGCGCTCCTCCTTGGGGAGGGCGGCGATGGCGTCGACGGTGGTGGCGAGCTCGGTGCGAAGCGCCTCGGCCTCCGGTGGCAGATCGAGCGTGAGGTGGCGCCGGGTGCCGGCGAGGGCCCGGCGGGCGAGGGCGGCCCGCCAGCGGCGGTGGCCGCCGAAGAGCTGGCGGAGGGCGACGGCCCGGCGCAGGTAGAGGTGGGCGTCGTGCTCCCAGGTGAACCCGATGCCGCC
>JAHBSN010000386.1 GCA_019639095.1 Actinomycetota bacterium | reverse complement strand
CTCGATGCCCGAGGCGAGGGGTTCGTCGCCACCGAGAGCGTGCTGGAAGACCTGCTAGTGGAGGTGCTGGCCGCCCACCAGCTTCCACCGCCGGTCCGGCAGCGGGTGCTCGGCACCGCCACGGCGCCGATCGGGCGGGTCGACTTCGTCTACCTGCGCGAGCGCGTGGTGATCGAGGCCGACGGTCGACTCCACCACACCGCGCTGCTCGACGCCGACGCCGACCGCTGGCGAGACCTTGAGCTCACCGCCGCCGGGTGGGTCGTTGTTCGGGTGACCTGGCGACAGCTGGTGGACGAACCCCACCGCTTCGTCGAGGCGCTCCGAAGGCTCCTGGCCGATCGGGGCGCGCTGGCGGCCTGACCCGGCTCGCCCCCGAACCTCACGCCCGATTCCGGCGCGAACGCGCCTCCCGTACCGCACATTCGCCCTGGGGTCGGGGGCGGTCAGCGGCCGGAGAAGGTGGCGTGGCCGGGGCCGTGCTCGAGGAACGACCGCACGCCGGTGCTGGCATCCTCGGTGCCGAAGACCTCCACGAACAGCTGCTGCTCGAGGTCCAGCCCGGCCGCCAGGGTCCCTTCGAGGCCCCGGTCGATGGCGGCCTTGGCCAGGCCCTGGGCCACCACCGCACCCGATGCCAGCTCTCCGGCCCACGCCAGGGCCTCGTCGAGCACGGCGTCGGGCTCCACCACCCGGTCCACGAGGCCCATGGCCAGCGCCTCGTCGGCCCCGACCTGCCGGCCCGAAAGCACCAGGTCCTTGGCCCTGGCGGGCCCCACGAGACGGGGCAGGCGCTGCGTCCCGCCGCCGCCGGGGATGATGCCGAGCAGGATCTCGGGCTGGCCGAAGCGCGCCTTGGTCGAGGCCACCCGGAAGTCGCAGGCCAGGGCGAGCTCGCAGCCGCCACCGAGCGCGAAGCCCGACACGGCGGCGATCGTGGCCCGCGGGATGGCGGCCACCGCGTTGAGCGCATCGAGGAACAGCCCGCCCACGATCCGGGCCTCGTCGGGCCCACCGAACTCGGTGATGTCGGCCCCGGCGGCGAACACGCGGTCGCCGCCGGTGACGACCACCGCCCCCGGGGGCTGGTCGGCGAGGGACTCGGCGGCGGCCCGCAGCTGACGCAGGACCTCCGAGGACAGGGCGTTGACCTTGGGGTTCTCGAGCGTCACGAGGGCGACGCCGTCACCTCGTCGCTCAACGGAGACCACGGGCTGCGAGGGCGAGGACATGGGCAGACCCTACGGGTGGCCCACCGACCGGCGAAAGCTCCCGACCCTCGCTCCCGCCGAACTCCACGCGCGAGATCGGCGCGAACGCGGCTGCGGTACCGCACATTCGGGGAGGGGTGGGTCAGGGGGTGAGGGGGGCGAGGACGGTGTCGGCGGCGGTCCAGGGGTCGACGTGGCCGGCGGCCACCTCGCGGTCGAGCTCGGCCCGGGCGTCGGCATCGAGCAGCGACTCGACGTGGGCGCGCAGCCGGTCCTCCACGATGAGGGCGAGCTCGGCCCGACGCCGGGCCTGCCGACGCTGCTCGAGCTCTCCGGTGTCGAGCAGGTGGCGACGGTGCTCGAGCACCGCGTCCCAGAGCTGGTCGGCGCCGGTGAGCTCGGTGGCCACGGCCTGCACCACCGACGGCCGCCACCCGTCCGACCCGGTCAGGTCGAGCATCGACTCCAGGTCGTGCACCGTCTGCGCGGCGCCGGCGCGGTCGGCCTTGTTGACCACGAACACGTCGGCGATCTCCATGAGCCCGGCCTTGTTGGCCTGCACGGCGTCGCCCCATCCGGGGTTCACCACCACCACCGTGGTGTCGGCGGCCCCGGCCACGTCGACCTCCACCTGGCCCACGCCCACGGTCTCCACCACGACCCAGGGGAACCCGGCGGCGTCGAGCAGCCGGACCGCCTCGGGGGTGGCCAGGGCCAGGCCGCCCAGGTGGCCGCGGGTGGCCATCGAGCGGATGAACACGCCGTCGTCGAGGGCGTGGTCGCCCATCCGCACCCGGTCGCCCAGGATGGCGCCACCCGTGTAGGGCGACGACGGGTCGACGGCCAGCACGGCCAGCCGCTCGCCCGAACGGCGGACGTGCGCCACGAGGGCGCTGGTGAGCGTGGACTTGCCGGCGCCCGGCGCCCCGGTGATGCCCACGGTGTAGGCCGACCCGGCGTGGGCGAAGGCCGCTCGACCCACGTCGTACGCGTCGGTCCCGCCCCGCTCCACCAGCGACAGCGCCCGCGCCAGGGCACCACGATCGCCCCGGCGAGCCTGCTCGACGAGGTCGGCTCCGGTGGGGCCGGCGTGCTCGGGGGTGGGCGGGGGGGCCATCCGACGACGCTACCCAGCCGCCCGGGCGGCCGAGACCGGCCGGTCCGGCTCGGGACCTCAGAGCGAGACGGCCGACTCGGTCTGGTTGGCGACGCCGTACTGCTCCACGGCGGTCACGCCCGGCACGCGATCCTTCAGGATCCGCTCCACCCCCGCCTTCAGCGTGACCGTGGACGCCGGGCACGAGACGCACGCCCCCGTGAGCTCGACGGTGACCACGCCGGTGGCCTCGTCGAAGTCGCGCAGGAAGATGTCGCCGCCGTCGGCCTGGATGGCCGGGCGGATGACCTCGATGGTGGCTCGGACCTTGTCGTGCAGCACGGGGCTCCTCTGCGGGGGCGGGCCATGTTCGCACGGCGCGTGCGCACCGGGCGAAACCCTGCACAGCACAACCGCAGGCGACGCCCGGGTGTTCCCGGCGTCGCGTTGCCGTGATCGCGCCCGGTCTGGGAGGCTGCTCGGGTGGCCGGGTTCGTCGGGGTGCTGGCCCACCAGGGGGGATGGGACGAAGCGTTGATGGTGGCCCTGCCGATCGGCCTGTTCGTCGTGCTGCTGCGGGTGGCCTCGGCGCGTGCCGACCGCCGGGAGCAGGCCGACGGGGACCGTCCCGCCGGCGGGGATCGCCGCCCCGGCCGGC
>JAHBSN010000385.1 GCA_019639095.1 Actinomycetota bacterium | reverse complement strand
GCGGGTGCCGTCGATCGGATCGATCACCCAGGCCCGCTCGGCCCGTCGACCCGCCTCGAGCACCCCGGGGTCGGCGGCCACCGCCTCCTCGCCCACCACCACCGACGTACCGCCGAGCCCGCGCAGGTACGCGGTGAGCTCGCGCTCGACCTCCACGTCGACCACCGTGACCAGGTCGCCCGGGCTCTTCTCCTCGACGTCGCCCTCGACCAGCTTCCGGAACCGGGGCAGCACCAGCCGGTCGGCGATCTCCCGGATCTGCTCGCCGACTGCGTCGTGGTCCACCATCGAGATCGACCGTACCGCCGCCCGCCCGCACCCCCAGCCCGAATCAGGCCGCGGCGTCGCCATCGCGCGCTCGGGCGCGGAAGACGGTCTTGGGTCGCCGTTCGGGCGGTGCCGGTGGTGGGAGCTTGTGGCCCCTGCCCACTTCCGGCAGGAGGCGCCCGTCGGGGTCGGTGACGTGGACCCGGCCGTCGTGGGGTGTTCGCCACAGGGTGTAGCCGCCGTCGTGGACGGCGTGGTGGTGCCGCTTGCACAGCAGCACGAGCTCGTGGAGCGCCGTCCGCCTGCCGGCCTCGTACGGGACGGTGTGGTGGGCGTCGGCCCACCGGGCCGGCGTGTCGCAGCCCGGGAACACGCAGCCCCCGTCCCTCGCGACGAGCGCAGCTCGTTCCTTCGCGGTGGGGTACCGCTGGGTGTGCACGACCCCGAGCGGGGTCTTCCTCCCATTGAGGCCGAGGTGCATGACCACGTCGGTCACGTCGGCGTCGCAGAGCAGCCGCTCGGCGACGCTGCGGCTCAGCGAGTGGTCCTCCCCGAGCACGCAGCGCCGGTGCAACAGGTCGGCCACCTCGTCGGCCGCTTCGCCGAGCAGGTCCTTCGCGTCCCAGAGGATCGAGACCGCCGGCCGAGCCCGCCCACCCCGGGTGGCCGCCGCCCGCGGCCCGCCCCGGCCCGCAGCGCCGCAGGTGCAGCGACCAGCAGCCCCAGAGGCGGCCGACTCCGGCTCGGAGGCCTCGCTCGCGACCTCGCTCTCGTCCGCGTCGACCTCGGCATCGGCATCGGCATCGGGGCTGGCGCCCGTGCTGGTCCCGGCCCCTTCGGAGGCCTCGTCGTTCGCGTCGAGGTCCCGAGCGAGCGGGGAGCCCTCGAGCAGGTCAGCCAGGATGATCGCGTTGCGCTGCGAGGTGGTCAGGCCGTCATCCGCCGACCACTCGCCCGACCGGAACCTCGCCTCCCGTTCGGCCTCGAGGGCTTCGGCCAGGCGCTTGCCGGTGATCGCATCCAGGTTCCCGTCCACCCGGAACCGGCCCAGGTACGTGCCCGACACGTGCAACGAGTTCAACGACTCGTCCTCACCGGGCTTCGGACCGTCGTCCAGACCCAGCGTGGCCAGGGCCAACAGCCGCCAGTGCTTGAGCACGATCTTCGCCTGGCGCACCGTGAGCGGCTGGATCTGCTCGATCAGCGCCGCCTCGTGCTCGGCGAACAGGCCCTCGACCCCGACGCGGACCTCCACCATCGCCTCCACCTTCGGCGACCCCAGGTCGCCGCCGACGTAGGCCCGGTCGACGTGCGGACACGCCGGCAGCGCCCGACC
Organism: Actinomycetota bacterium; assembly: GCA_019639095.1. Lineage (GTDB taxonomy): Bacteria > Actinomycetota > Acidimicrobiia > Acidimicrobiales > Iamiaceae > Aquihabitans. The sequence goes on along the minus strand of JAHBSN010000385.1, from coordinate 1,440 downwards.
CGACGTCACCAACGCCTTGGCCCGGCCATGGGAGAGCTCGGTGTGCGCGGCGAGCCACGACTCCACCGAACGGGCCTGCTCCAGCGCGTGCAACGACCGAGCCTTCAACGACGCCGACCCCTTGGCCAACACCGACTCCAACTGACCCAGCGCCGTGGCCACCGAGAGCACCGCGTCGAGCACCTCGCCATCGGTCAGCTCGACCACATCCACCGCGGCGCATTCGGCCGCCAACGAGGCGAGCGCGGTGAAGCGATCCTGCCCCTCACCGCTCGCCTGCGCTCCGCCAGCCATGTCGATCAGTATAGCGAACTGATGTTCGTCCACCAACCAACTGTCGAGATCTTTCAAACATCCTCACGCACCGTCGCCGGCGGCTCGCTTTCGGCGCTTGCCTTCGTGCATGGCCGCCACTCGGCCGGGCTGGATGGCCCGACCCTCCTCCACCAGATCGGCTGGCAACCGCTGGTCAGAGGACACGTCACCGAGCCACGGGCCGACGGCATCGAGCTGCGATCGCACGGTCTGGATCGTGAAGTCACGCGGCGACACGTCGTCGAGGTCGTCCCAACGCACCGGGAACGACACCGGCGCACCCGGTCGCACCCGCGGGCTGAACGCCGCCACCACCGTGGCGCCGCCCACGCGGGTGGCGTCCACGAACACCTTCCCCTCGCGGTCTTCCTTCATGAAGGCGGTGGTGGCCACGTCGGGGTCGAGCGCCTCGGCCCGCGCCGCCACGGCGCGGGTGGCGGCGGCCGCCTGGTCGAGCGATGCCCCCGACACCGGCACGAACACGTGCACGCCCTTGGCCCCGCTGGTCTTCACCACGCACGCCAGGCCGGCCGAGTCGAGGACCGACCGCACCAGCCGAGCGGCGGCGACCGCAGCGCCGAACCCGTCGCCCTCGGGCGGGTCGAGGTCGAGCACGAGGTGGGTGGGGTGCTCGGGGTCGGCGGCCCGCACGAGGGTGGGGTGGTACTCCACGGCCCGCTGGTTGGCGAACCAGAGGAGCGTGCGGCGGTCGTCGCAGAGGGCGTAGGCCACCTCCCGCTTGGAGGCCTCGGCCCAGAACTTGACCGTCTTCACGAAGTCGGGGGCGTACTTCGGGACGTTCTTCTGCATGAACGCATCGGAGCCCCGGTGCACCCGGATCACCGAGAGCGGCCGGCCCGCCAGCTCGGGCAGGAGGCGGTCGCTCACCGCGTCGAGGTGGTCGACGAGGTCGCGCTTGGTGGCGTCGGCGCCGTCGAAGAGCGGCTGGTCGAGGTTGGTGAGGTCGACGCCCTCGCGGGTCTCGTCCACCTTGCGGCTCGGGCTCATGGCGTCGGTCTACCCGGAACGGGCCGCCCACGGACCCGTCGCTAGAGTGACACGACCGTTAGATCCGGGACGAGGGGACGACCAACCGGTGAGCCTGGCCATCGGCGACGAACACGA
>JAHBSN010000384.1 GCA_019639095.1 Actinomycetota bacterium | reverse complement strand
CTCGGTGCCCGAACCGAGGACGTGGCGCCCGGGGTGCCGCCGCTGTCGCTCGACGTGCTGGAGGCCAACCCCCACGGCATCGACCTCGGACCGCTCCAGCCTCGTCTCCCCGAGGTGCTGCGGACGCCGTCGGGCCTGGTGGAGCTCGACCACGAGGCGCTGCTGGCCGACCTGCCCCGCCTCCAGGCGGCCCTCGAGCGTCCGGCGCCCGATGCCGTGCTGGTGGGTCGGCGGGACCTGCGCTCGAACAACTCCTGGATGCACAACGTGCAGGTGCTGGTGAAGGGCAAGCCCCGGTGCACCCTGCACGTCCACCCCGACGACGCGGCGCGCTGGGGCGTGGCCGACGGCGCCACCGCCACCGTCACCGGTCGCGTGGGCTCGCTCGACGCGCCGGTGGAGGTGACCGACGCCGTCCGGCCCGGGGTCGTGAGCCTGCCCCACGGATGGGGCCACGACGGCGACGGCGTGCGCCTGGGGGTGGCGGGCCGCCACGCCGGCGTCAACGCCAACCTGGTGGCCGACGACCAGCTCGTGGACGAGCTCTCGGGCAACGCCGTCCTCAACGGGATCCCCGTCACGGTGGCGCCCGCAGGCTGACCGCTCCCGCGCCGCCGAACGCCGCCTCCCGGGTCAGCCCCCGGGGTCGACCGCCGACAGGTGGAGCGGCTCGGCCGGATCGCCGTCGGCCACCCGCGCCGCCACCTCGGGATCGCTGCCGGGCCGCACGACGGCCCGGATCTTGCGGAGGGTGGCGAGGAAGGTGGCCAGCTCGTCGTCGTCGAGGATCGAGGTGAGGAGCCGGTCGACGGTGGCCAGGTGGCTGGGCAGGACCTGGTCGACCCGGTCCAGGCCCTCGGGGGTGAGCACGGCGAAGAACCCGCGGCGATCGGTGGGGCAGGGCTCTCGGGCCACCAGGGCCGCGGCCTCGAGTCGGTCGACCAGGCGGGTGAGGCCGCTGTTGGTGAGGGTGGACTGCGCGGCGAGCTCGCTCATCCGGAGGCGGTGCCCGGGCGAGCGCGCCAGGCGGAGCATCACCTCGAACGCCGACCCGGTCACGGCCCGGGCCTCCAGGTCGGCCTCCACCGCCTCGCGGAACCCAGCGCAGGTCTCCACCAGCAGCCCGGCCGCGGTGACCCGCTCGTCGTGGAGCAGCGGGTGCGATCCGTGCTCGTCGGCGGGGCCCTGGGCGGGCTCGTCGGTGGATCGCATCCGACCACCGTACCCGGGGTCGGGCGGCCGCTCCGGGGGCACTGGGCGCGCGCTCGGGACCGCTGCCGACCACCCACAGCGACCGTCCACCGACCTGTGGATGAACGGTGGGGGAATCCCCGCGAAATACACAGGGTTGTTCCCCTTCCGATCCACAGCGCCTCGGCCCTACCTTGTCCCCCGGAAGCAGCGAGCGTCGGACCGGTGGTCGGAACTAGTGGTGTGGGAGCTCCGTGCCGTCGGCCTCGGCCGGCGGGGTGGGGCGAGAACGTGAAGGAGGCCACATGGCCACGTCTGACGACGGAGCCATCTCCTTTCGACCTGGCCACCTGTCCGGCGCTCGCTGCCATCGTCTCCGGCAGGCGTCGACCGGCTCTCCGAGCCGGGATCTTTTCCCGTCGGACCGTTGACACCGGTGTAGTTACCGTGCTGTAGTTTGCCTCTACATCTTGTGGTGCGGAAGCAGCAGGGGAGCTCGCAAGCACTACAGGTAGTGGCTCGTGGGTAGTGGACGACGGCGCCTCGGCGTCGGCTTCGGCGCCCCCGGACCGCAGCACGAGTCCAGGTCCCCCAGACGCCCGACAGGAGCACCACCCATGGCCATGGCCCCCGAGCAGACCGGCATCGACATCCGTCGCCACTTCACCACCGAGGGCGTGCATCCCTACGACGAGGTCACCTGGGAGCGGCGAGACGCGCGGATCACGAACTTCCGGGACGGCTCGGTGGCCTTCGAGCAGCTCGACGTCGAGTTCCCCGCCTCGTGGTCGCTCAACGCCACCAACATCGTCGCCCAGAAGTACTTCCGCGGCACGCTGGGCACGGCCGAACGGGAGAGCTCGCTCAAGCAGGTGATCGACCGCGTGGCCGACACGATCACCACCTGGGGGACCGAGGGCGGGTACTTCGTCGACGACCGCGAGGCCGAGACGTTCCGGGCCGAGCTCAAGCACCTCCTGGTCAACCAGAAGGCGGCGTTCAACTCGCCGGTGTGGTTCAACATCGGCGTGGCCGGCGTGCCCCAGCAGGCCTCGGCCTGCTTCATCCTCTCGGTCGAGGACTCCATGGACTCGATCCTCAACTGGTACCGGGAGGAGGGCACCATCTTCAAGGGCGGCTCGGGCGCCGGCGTCAACCTGTCTCGCATCCGCTCCTCGGCGGAGTACCTGAAGGGCGGCGGCACCGCCTCGGGCCCGGTCAGCTTCATGCGCGGCGCCGACGCGTCGGCCGGCACCATCAAGTCGGGCGGCAAGACCCGCCGCGCCGCCAAGATGGTGATCCTCGACGTCGACCACCCCGACGTGGAGGAGTTCATCTGGTGCAAGAGCCGTGAGGAGCAGAAGGCCCGGGCGCTGCGCGACGCCGGCTTCGACATGGACCTCGACGGCCGCGACAGCCACTCGATCCAGTACCAGAACGCCAACAACTCGGTGCGCCTCACCGACGAGTTCATGCAGGCGGTCGTCGACGACCGCGACTGGCACCTGCGTGCCGTCACCTCGGGCGAGGTCATCCGCACCGTCCGGGCGCGCGACCTCATGCGGCAGTTCGCCCAGGCCACCTGGGAGTGCGCCGACCCGGGCATGCAGTTCGACACGACGGTGAACAAGTGGCACACGTCGAAGAACACGGCGCGCATCAATGCCTCAAATCCGTGCTCGGAATACATGTTCCTGGACGATTCGGCGTGCAACCTGGCGTCGCTCAATCTGATGAAGTTCGTCAGCGGCGGCGGGCAGTTTGACGTCGAGGCGTTCCGGCACGCGGTGGATACCGTGATCCTGGCGCAGGAGATTCTGGTGGACAGCGCCAGCTATCCCACTGAGAAGATCGCC
>JAHBSN010000383.1 GCA_019639095.1 Actinomycetota bacterium | reverse complement strand
CCACCCGGCCCGGCATCGACCCCGCCGCCACCGTCCCCGGCGCCGTCGAGGCGCTGGTGGGCCGGATCTGGTGGGACGCCCACGTCGGCGGCCCGAGGGCCCTGTCGGCTCTCATCGCCTCGGTGGGCACCGACCGTCTCGTCGGCGGCACCAACCTCGCCGGCTGGGACGAGCACCCCGACCCCAGCCACGGCGATCGGGCGCTCGCCGCCACCCTCGACGCCAACGCCCGCTCCCTCCTCCGCTGGCCCTGACGCAGGCGTCCGCGCGCCCGCTCGGCGCCCGTCCGCGGCAGACTTCGTCGGTGGCGGGCATCGGGTTCGAGGTGCACTTCGACATCGACCTCGCAGAGGCCGACGTGCAGCGTGCGCACGCAACGAATCGCCACGCTGCTAGCGGACGTGGCCGACCAGGGCGGCCATCGCGTTCGGGAGCTGCGCACCGAGGCGGACGATGATCTCCTCGGGCGTCTTCGGGAGCCGGGCACCTCGGCGAGCGCACCGGACAGGGCCCGATTGAGGTGCGCGATGCGTCGGTCGATCGCCCCGGTCTCGAGGTCCGGGCGAGTGGCGAGGTTGCGCACGACCTCGTCGAGGATCTGCGGTGACCAATGCGGGCGGAAGATCCGCCGCGTCGCCATCGTGGCGAAGAGGTCGGTGACCTCGATGCCGTACAGCACGTTGGCGTCGAGGACGACGACGAAGCCCGCCATGGCGGAGCCGAGCTACTCGTAGAACCCGAGGTCCTCGGCGTCGACGGCCATCGCATCCAGCGCTCGGTTTGCCTCCGCGTCGAGTTGATCTCGATAGGCGAGCACGTCGAGCAACCTCAGCCGGCGATGGGTGCCGACCATGTGGTGCGGCAGGGCTCCCGCCTCGATCTGCTTGATGAGGTGCGGCCGGCTGACGTTGAGGATGTCAGCCGCCTGCACCGTGGTGAGCTCGGCGTGCAGCGGGATGATCGACACCCCGTCGCCAGCCTTCAGGATGTCCACGACCGACACGAGCAGGGCGTGGATGCTTGCCGGCAGTTCGATCGAGGCACCGTCTGGGCCCACGAGTCGAGGCGTCTGGCCAACCCGGGCGGGGGTCGCCTCGAGCGCGCGCACGAATGCCTCGAGGTCCTCCGAGGCAAGGGCGTCCGGCCGAACTTCGACGACATCGCTCATGGGATCTCCTCCACTTCGATCGAGCCAAGGCTAGGAGTTAAACGCAATATGTGCAACGACCTGACGATCGACATCAGGTCTCAGTCGAGGCGGCGGAGCTGGGTGCGGTAGCGCTTGGAGCGGTGGACGTAGGACTGCATGCCGAGCGAGATCATCTCGGGGGTCACGGCGTCGGGCTTGATCTTGGCGGGGATGCCGAGGGCCATCGCCCGAGCGGGCACCACCGTGCCGCCCGACACGACGGCGCCGGCGCCCACGAGCGCCCCGGTCTCCACCACCGCGTTGTGCAGCACCACCGACCCGGAGCCCACGAGGGCGCCGTCGTGGATGATGCAGCCCTCGAGGTGGGCGAGGTGGCCGATCACGCACTCCTCCCCCACGGTGGTGGGCTGGAAGTGGGTGGTGTGGAGGATGGCGCCGTCCTGGATGCTCGTGCGGGCGCCCACGAAGATGTCCCCGTCGTCGCCTCGCAGCACCGCACCGGGCCACACGCTCGCCTCGGCGCCGATCGTGACCGAGCCGATCACGACCGCGTCGGGCGAGATGTAGGCATCGGGGTGGATCGTGGGCACCTGGTGGCCGAGCGCGTAGACGGGCATGGGCGCCGAGCGTAGGGCCCGCCCCCGTAGCCTCGGCGGGTGCCCGACCAGCCCGACCTGAACCAACCCACCGCCGAGCCCGCGGCGCCGCCCCGGCCGGAGGCCCGGCCCGAGGAGCGCACGCACCACGGCCGCACGGTGGTCGACCCCTACGCCTGGCTGCGCGACCCCGACGACCCGGCCACGATCCCCCACCTCGAGGCCGAGAACGCGTGGACGGCCCACGTCACCGCCGAGGTGAGCGCCCTGGCCGAGGAGGTGTTCGACGAGATCCGCCGCCGCACCCAGGAGACCGACCTCTCGGTGCCGGTGCGCGACGGTGCGTGGTGGTACCTCACCCGCACCGAGGAGGGCCGTTCCTACCCCATCCACTGCCGCATCCCCGACGACGGCACCCGCCGCTCGCCGGTGGCCGACGAGGCCGCCGAGCAGGTGGTGCTCGACGTGAACGACCTGGCCGACGGCGACGGCGGCTACGTGGGCCTGGGCGTGCTCGAGGTGAGCCCCGACGGCAACTGGCTGGCCTACGCCGTGGACCGGGCGGGCGACGAGCGCCACGCCCTGCGCTTCCGCGACCTGCGCACGGGCGAGGAGTCGCCCGAGACCGTGCCCGAGGTGTCCTACGGGTTCGCCTGGGCGGCCGACTCCGCCACCTGCTGGTACACGCTGCAGGACGAGATGTCCCGGCCCCACCGGGTGCTGCGCCACGTCGTGGGCGCCGACCCCGCAGCCGACGTCGAGGTGTTCCGGGAGGACGACGAGCGGTTCCACGTGCACGTCGCCCCGTCCCGCTCGCAGGCGGTGGTGGTCATCAGCGCCGGCAGCGCCATCACGAGCGAGAGCTGGCTGCTCGACGCCCACGACCCCGAGTCCGAACCGCAGCTCGTGGCCGGGCGGGAGCAGGGCGTGGAGTACTCGGTGGCCCACCACCCCACCAGCCTGCTCGTGGTCTCGAACCACGACGGCGCCGAGGACTTCGCCCTCTGGCGGGCTCCGCTCGCCAGCACGCGCGCCGCGCCACGCCACGAGTGGGAGGAGCTGCTCGCCCACGAGCCGGGCCGGCGCATCGCCGGCGTCGAGGGCTTCGCCGACCACGTGGTGGTCCACGGCCGAGCCGACGGTGTCACCGCACTGTGGCTCCTGGACCCGGCGACGGGCGGGATCCGGCGGTTCGCGTCCGACGAGGCGGTGGCCACCATCGGGCCCGGCGCCAACCCGAGCTTCGAGACCGACACCTACCGCCTCAGCTACCAGTCCCTCACCACCCCGCCGTCGGTGTTCGACGAGGACC
>JAHBSN010000382.1 GCA_019639095.1 Actinomycetota bacterium | reverse complement strand
GTGTGCGGCACGGGGAGCACCACGGCGAGCGTGGCGAGCCCGTCGGCGCACGAGGCGGCCTCCAGGTCGGTGCCGGCGGACCCGTCGGTCACCCGGTGCACGGCGTCGCCGTGCTCGTCGTCGCCCACGGCCAGCCGGGCGGGCCGCCGGGGCAGCACCAGCGCCGGACGCCCGTCGACGCGCACGAGGTGGGCCACGTCGCGCCGGCGGCCGCCGTCCACCGGCTCCACGGTGACCTCCGAGACCGCGCCCACGCCGTCGGCCACGAAGGGCCGCACCGCGAAGGCCACGGCGAAGGGCACCGGGGTGCGGTTCTCGACCTCCACCACCACCCACTCGTCGCCCAGGGCGCGCGGGGAGCGGACGCCGTAGGCCCGGTGGACGGCGTCGCCGCCCGGGACGCGCAGCAGCGTCTCCACCACCGGGGCACCGTCGACCAGCTGCTGGCGCACCGCCGCCTCGCGCGCCGGCAGGTGCCAGCGGTCGTCGGCGCCCACCCACCAGTCGAGGCTCCAGCCCTCCCCCACCACGAGGCCGGCCGGATCCACGGGCGTGGCGGTGGGCGAGGCCACCGTGCCCACCAGCGTCCAGCGGGGCGGTCCGTCGCCGGTGAGCCCCCGCGGCAGCAGCCACCCGGCGGCCTCGAGGTCGGCGGCGAGGTCCACGGGGTCCGAGGAGATCGGCTCGGCCGCGGCGCCGCCGGCGGTCGGGGCGTCGGCGGCCGGGGCCGCGGTGGTGGGACGTCGTCGGAACATGCGTGCCCGGGTCTACCGGGCCGGCGAGATCCCGTCCATCTCACGGCCGGTGTCGCGCCGCAGCAGGTCGGCGTAGGCCTCCGCCGCGGTCCGGCCCTGGTGGCACACGTGGAACACCTCCGAGGCGATCGGCATGTCGAGGCCCAGGTCGTCGGCCAGCTCCATCACCACCTTCGAGGTCTTCACGCCCTCGGCCACCATGTTCATGGCGGCGATGATCTCGTCGATCGTCTCGCCCTTGCCCAGGCGCTCCCCCACGTGGCGGTTCCGGCTCTGGGTGCTGATGCAGGTGGCCACGAGGTCGCCCATGCCGGCGAGGCCCGAGAGGGTGAGCGGCTCGCCCCCGAGCGCCACACCCATGCGGGTGATCTCCGACAGTCCCCGGGTGATCACCGCGGCGCGGGTGTTGTCGCCGGCGCCGAGGCCGTCGGCCATCCCCGAGGCGATGGCGATCACGTTCTTCAGCACGCCACCCATCTCGCAGCCCACGATGTCCTCGTTGGTGTACACGCGGAACAGCTGGGCCTGGAAGATCTTCTGGATGGCCCGGGCCACGTTGTCGTCGTCCATGGCGATCACGCTGGCCGCCGCGTGCCCCGCCAGGATCTCCTTGGCCAGGTTGGGGCCGGTGAGCACGCCCACCGGGTGGCCGGGGAGCACGTCCTCGATGATCTGGCTCATGCGCAGCCGCGTGCCGAGCTCGAGGCCCTTCGACAGCGAGACCACCGGCACCCAGGGCCGCAGGAACGGCTTCACCGCCTCCAGGGCCGAGCGGAAGCCGGCCGAGGGCACCCCCATCACCAGCAGGTCGGCGTCGCGCACCGCCTGCTCGAGGTCGGCGGTGGCGCGCAGCTGCGAGGGGAGCCGGTAGCCGGCGAGGTAGTCGCCGTTCTCGTGCTCGGTGTCGATCTGCTCGGCCAGGGTGGCCCGCCGCGACCACAGCACGGTGGGCGCGTTGTGGGCGGCGAGGGCGGCGACGGTGGTGCCCCACGACCCGGCGCCGATCACGGAGACGCGGATGTCCATGGCGCCGCAGGCTACGCCGACGGGCGCTGCGGTGTGACGGCCGTCGCACCGCCGGCGCTGCGGCGGCGGTCGCACCGGCACCGCCGGGCACCGGTAGCCTCGGCCCGGTGCGTGCCGCCGTCGTCGTCCCGGTGAAGGCGTTCCACGCGGCCAAGCTCCGCCTCGCCCCCGCGCTCTCGCCCGAGGCTCGGGCGGTGCTCGCCCGGGAGATGGCCACCTCGGTGGTGGCCGCCGCTGGCCGGCTGCCCGTCACCGTGGTGTGCGACGACCCCGCCGTGCGCGCCTGGGCCCTCGAGGTGGGCGCCACCGTGCACTTCACCCCCGGTCTCGGCCTCGACGGCGCCGTTCAGGCCGGCGTGGCGTCGGTGGCCGAGGCCGGGGCCGAACGAGCCGTGGTGGTGCACGCCGACCTCCCGCTCGCCACCGGGCTGGACCACGTGGTGGGCCGCACCGGGGTGCTGCTGGTGCCCGACCGCCGGGCCGACGGCACCAACGTGATCGCCCTCCCCACCGCCAGCGGCTTCCGCTTCCGCTACGGGCCGGGCTCCTTCGCCCGCCACCAGGCCGAGGCCCGGCGCCTGGGCCTCCCGGTCGAGGTGCGCGCCGACGCCGCCCTCGGCTGGGACGTCGACGTGCCCGACGACCTGCGTCTGCCGGGCGGGGCCGACCTCGCCGCCGGCCGGCCCGCCTGATGCCCGCCGGATCCACCCCGGGATCGCCCGGGATCGACCTGCCGGTGCCCGCCCGGGCCCTGGCGGTGGGCGCGCACCCCGACGACGTCGAGTTCGGCGCCGGCGCCACCCTGGCCAAGTGGGCCGAGGCCGGGTGCGAGGTGTCGCTCGTCATCTGCACCGACGGCTCGAAGGGCACCTGGGACGTCGACGCCGACACCGCCGCGCTGGTGGCCACCCGCCAGGACGAGGCCCGGGCCGCCGCGACGGCGCTGGGGGCCACCGGCCAGGTGGTCTTCCTCGGTGCGGTGGACGGCGACCTCGAGAACGACCGAGCCACGCGCTCCGCCCTGGCCCGCTGGATCCGGGTGCTACGCCCCGACGTGCTGCTCGGCCACGACCCCTGGAAGCGCTACCGCCTCCACCCCGACCACCGCGCCGCCGGCTTCCTCGTGTGCGACGCGCTCGTGGCGGCGCGCGACCCCCACTTCTTCCCCGAGCACGGGGTGGCCCACCACCGCCCCGGGGCGCTGCTCGTGTGGGAGGCCGACGAGGCCGACCACGCCGAGGCGGTGCTCCCCCGCCACGTCGACGCCAAGATCGCCGCCCTCGAGGCGCACC
>JAHBSN010000381.1 GCA_019639095.1 Actinomycetota bacterium | reverse complement strand
CGGCGATCAACACCGGCAACGTCTCCCGCGGCGACACCGTCGCCGTCATCGGCTGCGGTGGCGTGGGCGACGCCGCCATCATGGGCGCCCGCCTGGCCGGCGCCGCCACCATCATCGCCGTCGACCTCGACCCCCGGAAGCTCGAGTTGGCGGAGAGCTTCGGCGCCACCCACACCGTGCTGGCGTCGGAGGTGGACCCCGTGGAGGCCATCCGCGACCTCACCGACGGCAACGGCGCCGACGTGTGCATCGAGGCGGTGGGCAACCCCAAGGTCTTCGAGCAGGCGTTCTACGCCCGGGACCTCGCCGGCACGGTGGTGCAGGTGGGCGTGCCCGATCCGGCGATGCGCCTCGAGCTGCCGATGATCGACTTCTTCGGCCGGGGCGGCCGGCTCAGGCCGTCGTGGTATGGCGACTGCCTGCCCAGCCGCGACTTCCCCATGCTCATCGACCTCTACCTCCAGGGCCGGCTGGACCTCGACCGCTTCGTGTCCGAGACGATCTCGCTGGACCACGTGGAGGACGCCTTCCACCGCATGGAGGCCGGCGAGGTGCTGCGCTCGGTGGTGGTCATCGCCGGCGACGAGGCCGACGCCTGATGGCGGCCCGCGTCGACCGCGTGGTCACCAGCGGCACGTTCTCCATCGACGGCGAGGACTTCGACGTCGAGAACAACATCTGGCTGGTGGGCGACGACGAGGAGGTCCTGGTGGTCGACGCCGCCCACGACCACCGACCGATCGTCGACGGGATCGCCGGTCGCCGGGTGGTGGCCATCGTGTGCACCCACGGCCACAACGACCACATCAACGCCGCGGTGGCGCTGGCCGACGCCGTGGGCGCGCCGATCCTGGTGCACCCCGACGACACCATGCTCTGGGAGGTGGTCAACCCCGACCGCCCGGCCGACGGCACCCTGGCGCACGGCCAGCAGCTCGGCGCCGGCGGCGTGTCGCTCACGGTCCTGCACACCCCGGGGCACAGCCCCGGCGGCTGCTGCCTGCACGACGACGCCGACGGGATCGTGTTCTCGGGCGACACCCTGTTCAACGGGGGACCGGGCGCCACCGGGCGGTCCTTCTCGGATCGGGGCACGATCCTGCGGTCGATCGCGGAGGTGCTGCTGCCGCTCCCGGCCGACACCGTGGTCCACACCGGTCACGGCGACGACACCACCATCGGCGCCGAGGCCGCAGGCGTGCGGGCGGCGCTGGCCGAGGAGGCCTGAGCCCCCTCAGGGCTCCAGGGCCTGCTCCTTGGCCCACCGGTAGTCGGCCTTGCCGGCGGGGGAGCGCACCAGGGCGTCGCGGTACACGAACGCCTTCGGCAGCTTGTACCGGGCGATGTGGCGCTCGGCCTCGGTCAGCAGCTCCTGGTCGGTGACCGATGCGTCGTGGGCCACCTGCACGATGGCCACCACCTCCGAGCCCCACTGCTCGCTCGGGCGGCCCACCACGATCACGTCGTACACCGCCGGGTGGTGGGCCAGCGCCTGCTCCACCTCCTCGGCGAAGATCTTCTCGCCGCCGGAGTTGATGGTGACCGAGTCCCGGCCGAGCAGCTCGATCACGCCGTCGGCGCGCCAGTTGGCCCGGTCGCCGGGCACGGCGAAGCGCACCCCGCCGATCACCGGGAAGGTGGCCGCGGTCTTGGCGGCATCGCCCAGGTAGCCGAGCGGCACGTGGCCCCGCTGGGCGAGCCAGCCGGTCTCCTCGCTGCCGGGGGCGAGCTCGGTGGACAGGTCGGCGCTCACCACCGAGGTCTCGGGGCCGGGGGTGAACGTGCCGGTGGCCGCCGCGCCCTTGGCCGACGTGTGCCCCATCTGGGCCCCGGTCTCCGACGAGCCCACCGCATCGAGCACGATGGCGTGGGGCACCTTCTCGAGGAACCGCTCCTTGAGCGTGGAGTTGAGGGCGGCGCCTCCGCTGACCAGGGCGAGCAGGCCGGACAGGTCGTAGGTGTGCCGCTCGAGCTCGTCGACGAGCGGGCGGCCCATGGCGTCGCCCACGATCTGGAGGGTGAGCACCCGGTGGCGCTCCACCGTGGACCAGACGTCGGCCGGATCCATGCGGGTCACGTGCTCGGGGAACACGACCGTGTTGCCGCTGGTGAAGGCGGTGAAGGTGGCCCACTGGGCGGCGCCGTGCATGAGCGGAGCCGCCGACATCATGGCGGCGCCCCCGTTGGCCGAGGCCTCGACGATGGCGTCGAGCGACTCGAAGGCCGTGGCCTGTCCGAAGGGCCGCCCGCCCATGGCCCCGATGAAGATGTCGTGCTGGCGCCACAGCACGCCCTTGGGCATGCCGGTGGTGCCGCCGGTGTAGAGGATGTACAGGTCGTCGGGCGAGGGCTCGGGAAGCGGCTCGGTGGATCCCTCGGCGAGGAGGTCCTCGTAGCGGATGGCATCGGGCAGCAGCGGGTTGCCGGAGTCGTCGGGCACCTGCACGAGCAGGGAGATCGAGGGCAGGTCGGGCAGGACCTCGGCGAGGGTGGGCGCGAACGCGTCGTGGTACACCACGACCTTGGCCTGGGCGTTGTCGAGCAGGTACCGCAGCTCCTCGGCCACGTACCGGTAGTTCACGTTGAACGGCGCCAGCCGGGCCTTGAAGGCGCCGAGCATCGCCTCGAGGTACTCGGGCCCGTTGTGGAGGTAGATGGCCAGGTGGTCCTGGCCCGACTCGTGGCCGGCCAGCTCGCTGCGCTCCGTGCGGGCGCCGAAGCCCCGGGCGGCTAGGGCGTTGCCGAGTCGCCGGGTGCGGTGGGTGAGCTCCTGGTAGGTGAGGGTGCCGCCCGAGTGGATCACCGCCGGCCGATCGGGGTTGGCGGCCGCCACCGCCTCGTGCACCTGGGCCAGGTTGTACGCCATCGGGTGGATCCTCCGCGTGCGGTCGTCGGGGCCAGCAAGGTACCCGATGCCCTTGCGTTCCCGGGCATGTGCACCGGTTCACCTACACTTCCCCGGACAGCGTCCGTGAGCTGTGGGAGGAGCGGACCGTGGGATCTGAGGCGGATGGTCACCTGAAGGTCAGCGAGCTGGCCGCGCAGCTCGAGGTGCCTGCATCAGCCGTCTTGGAGCAGTGCCTCCGGCTG
>JAHBSN010000380.1 GCA_019639095.1 Actinomycetota bacterium | reverse complement strand
GAGCTACGCGGCCTGCGCGTCGGGGGTCACCGCCCTCGAGGCCGCCCGCACCCGCATCCTCGCCGGCCTCTGCGACGTCGCCGTGGTGGTGGGCGCCGACACCACGCCCAAGGGCTTCCTCGCCCCCAACGCCGGCGACCGCCCCACCGACCCCGACTGGCTGCGCTTCCGGCTCGTGGGCGCCACCAACCCCACCTACTTCGCCCTGGCCGCCCGCCGCCGCATGGACCTCCACGGCGCCACCAGCACCGACTTCGCCAAGGTGAAGGTCAAGAACGCCACGAACGGCCTGGCCAACCCGAACGCCCGGTACCAGAAGGCCGTCACCGTCGACGACGTGCTGGCCAGCCCGGTGGTGGCCGACCCGCTGCACCTGCTCGAGATCTGCGCCACCTCCGACGGCGGCGCCGCCCTGGTGCTGTCGTCCATGGACTTCGCCCGCCGCCACGCCGGCGCGGCCGGGGCCCCGGTGCGCATCGCCGCGGTCTCCACGGTGACGCCCACGTACCCGAACACGGTGATCGACCTGCCCGACATGGCCACCGACTCCTCCGCCGTGGTGGGCGTGCCCGAGCACCGCTTCAAGGCCTCGATCGCCCACGCCGCCTACGAGGAGGCCGGGATCGGCCCCGAGGACCTCTCGCTGGCCGAGGTGTACGACCTCTCCACCGCCCTCGAGCTCGACTGGTACGAGGACATCGGCCTGTGCAAGGTCGGCGAGGCCGAGCGGCTGCTCAACGACGGCGACACGTCGATCGGCGGCCGCATCCCGGTGAACCCGAGCGGCGGGCTCGCCTGCTTCGGCGAGGCGGTGCCGGCCCAGGCCATCGCCCAGGTCTGCGAGGTCACCTGGCAGCTGCGCGGTCGGGCCACCGGCCGTCAGGTGGAGGGTGCCACGGCCGGCCTCACCGCCAACCAGGGCCTCTTCGGCCACGGCTCCTCGGTGCTGCTCGCCCGCTGAGCGGAGAGGCGTCGCCGCGACCGCGGCGGGCCTTCAGTACTCCCGCTCGGGCACCTGGCGGTCGGGGTGGTCGAGCTGGATGTGGAAGTTCAGCTCGGCGAGGTTCACGAACCGGAGCTCGCAGAACGGGCACTGGTGGACGTCGCTCATGGCTCCGAGCTTCGCGCCTCGTGGACGGCCAGCGCTCGGCGGTCCTGCTTGTGCATCCCGGTGAGCGGGATCTCGTCGACGATGCGCAGCGCCTCGGGCAGCTTGTAGGGCGCCAGGCGCTCCGCCGCGTGGGCCCGCAGGTCGGCGAGCGTGGGCGGCGCGCCGGGGTGGGCGGGGACCACCACGGCCACGCCGATCTCGCCCATGACCGCATCGGGCCGGGGCACCACCACCACGTCGGCCACCGCCGGGTGCGTGGCCAGCACGCCCTCCACCTCCACGGGGTACACGTTGTACCCGCCGCGGATGTACATCTCCTTGGCCCGGCCGGCCAGGCGGACCAGGCCGTCGGCGCCGATGCGGGCCAGGTCGCCGGTGCGCAGCCACCCGTCGACGACGGCCTCGGCGGTGGCCTCGGGGTTGCGCCAGTAGCCGCGGAACATCGTCGACGAGCGCAGCCACAGCTCGCCCACCTCGCCCTCGGGCACGGGCCGTCCGTCTCCGTCGCGCACGGTCACCTCGGTGTCGCCGCGGGGTCGGCCCACCGAGTGGAACGCCTCGTCGTCGTCGGCGTCGAACGCGGTGCCGAGGCCGATCCCCCCGGACTCCGTGGACGAGTAGCGGATCGAGTACGGCGCCCCGAACCGCTCGCGCGCCTCGCGCACCAGCGCCGGCGACGACGCCGAGCCGCCCATCACGATCGCCTGCACGCACGAGAGGTCGTACTCGTCGAGCTCGGGCCGACGCAGCAGCAGCGCCACCTGCGGGGCCACCCCGCCCACCACCGCCATGCGGTGCTCGTGGACGAGGCGCAGCACGTCGGCCGCCCGCCACCGGTCGAGCACGAACACGGTGGCGCCGGTGCGCAGGTAGGTGGGCAGCTTGGTCATGAGGCCGACGTGGGCGCACTCGGTGCCCGAGAGCATCGGACCGCCGCCGCCCCAGTCCCCCGCTCGGGGTCCGAGGTCGGCCCGGGTGACGGCGGCCAGCTCGGCGTTGGCGAACATCGCCCCCTTGGGGAGCCCGGTGGTGCCCGAGGTGAAGACCACGGTCACGAGCCGATCGGGGGCGTCGGGATCGGTGAGCACCGGCGCGGGCGGGGCGTCGCCCCGGCGCAGGCCGGCCAGCACCTCGTCGGGCTCGGCGGCCATCGAGACCACCACGTGCGGGTGCGCCACCGCCCGGTCGGCCACGAGCACGTCGGCCGCCACCACGAGGGCCGGCTCGGCGGCGGCCAGCACCCCGTCGCGCTCGTGGGCGGTGGCGCGCGGGTTCACCCCGGCAGCGATCGCCCCGAGCTTCGCGATCGCCGCGTAGGCCACCACGTAGTCGGGCGACGACGGCAGCACGAGCGCCACCAGGTCGCCCTCGCCGATGCCGTGGTCGGCGGCGAGCACCGCCGCCACGTCGTCGCTCAGGGCGTCGAGCTGGGCGTAGGACAGCGACCACCCGGCCGAGGCCACGAGCGCCGGGCGGTCGCCGAATCGGCGCGCCGCCTCGACGACGGTGGAGGCGACGGTCACCGCGGCCGACCCGCCGTCACGCCAGGTAGCGGCTGAGGCTCTCCACCACGCACACCGGCTTGTCGCCGCCCTCGCGCGCCACGGTGATGACCATGGTGGTGTCGATGCCGCCGGCCACGTCGTCCACCGCCACGAGCTCCACCCCGCCGCGCAGGCGCGAGCCCACCGGCACCGGGGCGGGGAAGCGCACCTTCCCCGTGCCGCGGTTGACGCCGAGCGACACGTTGCGCACCTCCACCACCTGGGGCAGGAAGAGGTTGGTGAGCGAGAGCGTGAGGTAGCCGTGGGCGATCGGACCGCCGAAGGGGCTCTCGGCCTTGGCCCGCTCGGGGTCGACGTGGATCCACTGGTGGTCGCCGGTGGCGTCGGCGAAGGTGTCCACCTGCTCCTGGGTGATGGTCACCCAGGAGCTCCAGCCCAGGTGGCGGCCCACGGCGGCGCGCACCTCGTCGATGCCCT
>JAHBSN010000038.1 GCA_019639095.1 Actinomycetota bacterium | reverse complement strand
GTCCGTCCTCCCGGGGTGCGTGTGCGCAGACGGTCGCGGGGCGACGTGAAGCGCACACGCACTTGGGGGCGGTCGCCGGGGTGCACGGAGCGTGTGCGCAGATCGTCGTGGAGGGACGAGTTGCGCACACCGACGGAACGTCGCACCGAATCTGCGCAGATTCTGCGGACCGGTCCGAGCGAGGTGGGCGCGTTGGTGGTCGTGGGGCGACCACGGACGCGCCCACCTCCGAGATCGCAACGAATCTGCGCAGATTCTGCGCCCGAAGTAGCTCGTCGCTCCGACGTGGGCGAGCGCCCTATGGCGGCCTGCCGCCGAACGACCGAACGGCTCAGGCGCGGCGGGGGCGGAGGAGGACCTCCTGGGACACCGAGGCGACGTGCACGCCCTCCTCGGTGAACACGTGGCCCACGGTGAGGCCCCGCGAGGAGATGATCCCGTGGCACACCATGGCCGTCAGGTGCCACTCGTCGGCCCGCAGCGGGCGGTGGAACCAGATCGCGTGGTCCAGGCTGAACGCCACGAACGGGTGCTGGTCCGGCGGCGTGTCGGGACCGGGGCGATCGGGGTGGAGCGAGACGACGGCGTCGGTGGGGTAGTCGTCGGACATGTAGGCGAGGGCGCAGGCGTGCAGCACCGGGTCGTCGCCCAGGTCGGCGTTGATCCGCATCCAGCCCCGGGCCCGGCCCTCGAGCTCGGGCGTGGGCACGGTGGCCCGCTCGAACATCGACGACCAGCTCTCCTGCGCCAGCTGGTCGGGGCCGGGCACGTCGGGCAGGTCGGCCGTCTGGACCTCGGGTGCCGCCTCGTCGATCTGGAACGACACCGAGATCGACAAGATGGCGCCCACCGCCTGGCGGGCGGTGACGGTGCGGGTCACGAACGAGCGCCCGTTGCGCACCCGGTCCACCTCGTAGCGCACCGGCTCGGCGTGGTCGCCCCGGCGGATGAAGTAGCTGTGCAGGGAGTGGACCCGGTACCTCGGCTCCACCGTGGCCGCCGCCGCCCGCAGCGCCTGGGCCACGATCTGCCCGCCGTAGAGCCCGCCCCAGGGGTAGCGGGGTCCGGAGCCCACGAACGTGTCGGGGCCGTGGGGCTCGAGCGCCAGCATGGCCACGAAGTCGGTGGTGGGGTCTCCCATGGCGACATGGTGGCACGACGGCCCGAGCCGGCCATCCGAACGGGCACGAGACATCCGTCGCACCCGAGTTGATAACCACACACTCAACTTCTATGCTGGCGCCCAGTTCACCACCCAAGATCCCCAGGAGCGTCCCATGCCCAAGGCCGTCGGAATCGACCTCGGCACCACCAACTCGGTCGTCAGCGTCCTCGAGGCGGGCGACCCCATCGTGATCCCCAACGCCGAGGGCTCGCGCACCACCCCGTCTGTGGTGGCCTTCGCCAAGAACGGCGAGGTCCTGGTGGGTGAGGTGGCCAAGCGCCAGGCGATCACCAACCCCGATCGCACCATCCGCTCCGTCAAGCGCCACATGGGCACCAACTGGAGCATCGACATCGACGGGAAGGCGTACACCTCCCAGGAGATCTCGGCCCGCACGCTCATGAAGCTCAAGCGGGACGCGGAGGCGTACCTGGGCGACACCGTCACCCAGGCCGTGATCACCGTGCCGGCGTACTTCGACGACGCCCAGCGCACCGCCACCAAGGAGGCCGGCCAGATCGCCGGGCTCGAGGTGCTGCGCATCATCAACGAGCCCACCGCGGCCGCCCTGGCCTACGGCCTCGAGAAGGAGGGCACCGAGCAGACGATCCTGGTGTTCGACCTCGGCGGCGGCACCTTCGACGTCTCGGTGCTCGAGATCGCCGACGGCGTGTTCGAGGTGAAGAGCACCCACGGCGACACCCACCTCGGTGGCGACGACTGGGACCAGAAGGTCATGGACTGGCTGGTCGAGTCGTTCAAGGGCGACCACGGGGTGGACCTGTCGAAGGACAACATGGCCGTGCAGCGCCTCAAGGAGGCCGCCGAGAAGGCCAAGATCGAGCTCTCGCAGGTGCAGAGCACGCAGATCAACCTGCCGTTCATCACCGCCACCGATGCCGGCCCGCTCCACCTCGACGTCTCGCTCAGCCGGGCCAAGTTCCAGGAGCTCACCGCAGACCTCCTCGAGCGCACCCGCAAGCCCTTCGAGCAGGCCATCTCCGACGCCGGCCTCACCAAGGGCCAGATCGACCACGTCATCCTCGTGGGCGGCTCCACCCGCATGCCCGCGGTGGCCGACCTCGTGCTCACCATGACCGGCAAGGAGGCCAACAAGTCGGTGAACCCCGACGAGGTGGTCGCCGTCGGCGCCGCCGTCCAGGCCGGCGTGCTCAAGGGCGAGGTCAAGGACATCCTCCTGCTCGACGTCACCCCGCTGTCGCTCGGCATCGAGACCAAGGGCGGCGTGATGCACAAGCTCATCGAGCGCAACACCACCATCCCCACCAAGCGCACCGAGACCTACACCACCGCCGACGACATGCAGTCGCAGGTGGAGATCCACGTCCTCCAGGGCGAGCGCGACATGGCCCAGTTCAACAAGACCCTGGGCAAGTTCAAGCTGGTCGACCTGCCGCCCGCCCCCCGTGGCGTGCCCCAGATCGAGGTCACCTTCGACATCGACGCCAACGGCATCGTGCACGTGTCCGCCAAGGACAAGGGCACCGGCAAGGAGCAGTCGATGACCATCACCGGCCAGTCGTCGCTGTCCAAGGACCAGATCGACCAGATGGTGAAGGACGCCGAGGCCCACGCCGAGGAGGACCGCATCCGCCGGGAGGAGGCCGACGTCCGCAACCAGGCCGACTCGCTCGTGTACCAGACCGAGAAGCTGCTCAAGGAGCAGGGCGACAAGGTCGACGGCGAGGAGAAGGCGGCCGTCGAGGCATCCCTCGGCCGGCTGAAGGACGCCCTCAACCAGGTGGAGCCCGACACCGAGGCGCTCAAGTCCGGCGTCGAGGACCTCATGAGCACCTCGCAGGCCTTCGCCCAGAAGCTCTACGAGCAGGCCGCCACCGAGAACGCCGGCCAGTACGACCAGGCCTCGGCGTCGGGCGCCACCGGTGCCGACGACGACGAGGTCGTCGACGCCGAGGTCATCGACGAGGACGAGGGCGACGCCAAGTGAGCGACGCCCACGAACCGTCCGGCCACCACCCCGGTGCCGACGACGTCGAGGATCCCCTCGGCCCGCCGGCCGAGGACGATGGGCTCGACCCGTCCGACGCGGACGCCGCCCCCGGCGGGGACCTCCCCCCCGAACCCGCCGGCGAGGGCGGCGGCGCGCCGTCCGACGGCGACGCCGAGCCCGATCGGTCCGCCTCCTCGGTGGAGGA
The DNA here is from genome assembly GCA_019639095.1 of Actinomycetota bacterium. Lineage (GTDB taxonomy): Bacteria > Actinomycetota > Acidimicrobiia > Acidimicrobiales > Iamiaceae > Aquihabitans. The sequence goes on along the minus strand of JAHBSN010000038.1, from coordinate 15,517 downwards.
GCTGATCATGGACCTCGAGCAGACCGCCGCCGAGCGAGACGAGTACCTCGACGCGCTCCTGCGCAACCAGGCCGACTTCGAGAACTACCGCAAGCGGGTGGCCAAGCAGACCGCCGACGACGCGGCGCGCGCCACCGAGGCGCTCGTGGAGCAGCTGCTCCCCGTGCTCGACGCGTGCGACGGCGCCATCTCCCACGGCGCCTCGGAGGTCGAGCCCATCTACGCCGCGCTGCTCGGCACCCTCGAGAAGGTCGGCCTGGTCCGCATGGACCCGGTCGGCGAGGAGTTCGACCCCAACCACCACGAGGCCGTGCTCCACGAGCCCGCCTACGACGGCGAGGAGGAGACCATGGTCTCCGACGTGCTGCGCCCCGGCTACACGTGGAAGGGCCGCGTGGTCCGCCCGGCCATGGTCAAGGTGAGGGGCTGACCCACCGTGGCACCCCGGCCCGAGTGGTTCGAGAAGGACTACTACGCCGTCCTCGGCGTCACCGAGAAGGCCGACGCCAAGGAGATCACGCGCGCCTACCGGAAGCTGGCCCGGGAGTTCCACCCCGACGCCAACCCCGGTGACGCCGCCGCCGAGGAGCGCTTCAAGGAGATCTCCGCCGCGTACGACGTGGTGGGCGACGCCGAGAAGCGCAAGGAGTACGACGAGGCCCGCGCCCTCGGGCCCATGGGCGCCATGGGCGGGGGCGCCGGCTTCGGCGGCCCCGGCGGCTTCACCTTCAACATGTCCGACTTCGCCGGCGCCGGTGGCGCCGGCGGGATCGGCGACGTGCTCGGCAACCTCTTCGGCGGCGGCATGGGCGGGGCCGGCCGGGGGCGCGCCCGCGGCACCGGTCCCCAGCGCGGCGCCGACCTCTCCGCCGACCTCCACCTCGACTTCACCGACGCCGTGGCCGGGCTCACCACCTCGCTCCACCTCGTGAGCGACGCGGTGTGCCACACCTGCTCCGGATCGGGTGCCGAGCCCGGCACCCAGCCCACGCCGTGCCCGGTGTGCGGCGGCCGGGGCGTGGTGGAGGACGACCAGGGCTTCTTCGCCACGTCGCGCCGCTGCCCGGGCTGCGGCGGGCGCGGGGTCCGCATCGAGCACCCCTGTTCCACGTGCAAGGGGAGTGGCGTGGAGCGTCGCCCCCGAGACGTGAAGGTGCGCATCCCCGCCGGCGTGGCCGACGGCCAGCGCATCCGCCTGAAGGGCCGGGGCGACCCCGGTCGCAACGGCGGCCCGCCCGGCGACCTCTTCGTCACCTGCCGCGTGGAGCCGCATCCGCTGTTCCGCATGGAGGGGCGCAACCTGCGCATCACCGTGCCGGTCACCTTCCCCGAGGTGGCGCTGGGCGCCGACATCATGGTGCCCACCATCGACGGCTCCACCGTGAAGGTCCGCATCCCCGCCGGCACCCGCACCGGGCGCACGTTCCGCGTGAAGGGCCGCGGCGTGGCCACCAAGAAGGGCACCGGAGACCTCCTCGCCACCGTCGAGGTCGCCGTACCGGCAAAGCTGTCCGCAGCCGAGCGCGAGGCCGTCGAGGCCCTCGCCGCGGCTGCCACCGAATCTCCGCGAGACCACCTGCTGGCCGATCCGGCCGCCGCCGGGGGTATCGCGTGATGGAGGGCCCATGAGCGATCGACCCAAGGAACCGCAGCGGTCCCGGGAGCACGCCGTCTACGTGATCTCCGTGGCCGCCGAGCTCGCCGGCGTGCACCCCCAGACCCTGCGCATCTACGAGCGCAAGGGCCTGGTGGACCCGGCGCGCACCCAGGGCGGCAGCCGCCGCTACAGCGACGCCGACATCGAGCTGCTGCGCCGCATCCAGGAGCTCACCAACGAGGGGCTCAACCTGGCCGGCGTCCAGCGGGTCCTGGTGCTCGAGGACGAGATCCGCCGCCTGCGCGCCGAGCTCGACCACACCCGCGCCCACGCCCAGGCCCAGGTCGACGAGGCCGAGCGCCGCAACCGCTACGACCTCGTGCCGGTGCACCAGGCCGTGGTGCTCTACGAGGGTCGCCGCCGCCGCTGACCAGCGGCTGGCCCACCGCTCAGCTCGGGCGGTAGGCCAGGTCGAGCAGCTCGGGCAGGAGCCACGACCACGCCTTGGGTGCGCCCTGCTCGGTCCAGTGCACGCCGTCGTAGCGGAGCCGGACGCCGTCGAGCTTGTCCACCGGCTCGCCGTTCGGGCACACGTGGTCGTTGATGTCGAGCAGCACCACCTCGCCCGGGTGGCGGTCGGCCAGCGCTCGCAGCCGGTCGTTGAACCAGTCCACGCGGCTCACGTCGGTGGAGGCGAGCACCTCCTCGCCCACGCCCTGCTCGATGCGGGGCGCGCAGCTCAGCTCGAGCGCCCCCACCCGCGCCTGGGTGTGCTCGCGGATGAGCGCGAGCGCCTGCTCGAGCTGGCCGTCGACGTAGGTGGTGGCCTCGGGCGTGTTGGGCGTGAGCTTGGTGCCGTTCAGCCAGTGGTCGCGGATCTCCCACGCGCCGGTCACCATCAGCACCACGTCGGGCTCGATCGCCCCGTCCAGCGCGCGCAGCCAGTAGTCCTTCCAGGTGCTGCAGGCCTCCGACGGCTGGGTGTCGGGCCCGGTGGCGGCCGGCGCCATGATCCCGCAGCCGATCACCGTGCCGGTGTCGGTGGAGGTCACGTTCGGGATCTTGGGGCGGTAGTAGTCGAGCGAGAAGCCCACCGAGTCGCCCACCACGGCCAGGCGCAGCGGCCGGTCGGTGGGCGCGGCCGGCGGGAGGGTGGCGCCCGGCGGCAGGCCCAGGTCCTGGAACGTGGTGGGGATCCCCGGGGTGGTCACCGTGGGCGCCGGGCCGGTGCGCTGCACCAGCTGGTCGCCGGCGGGAGCTCCGGCGGTGGCGGCGGTGATCAGCAGCGCCACCGCCCCCACGCCGGCCACGGCCAGCACGCCGGGCCGGGGCAGGTTCACCCGCCGGAGCCGGATGGGCTGCTCCACCAGGTGGTACGACACCAGCGCCATAGCCACGCTCACCGCCACGCGCACCGCGAACAGCACCCAGTCGTGCAGGCCGGTGCGGTCCGGCGTGAGCACCAGGTACACCGGCCAGTGCCAGAGGTAGAGGCTGTAGGAGATGGCCCCGAGCCACACGAACGGCACGCTCGACAGCACGGCGATGGCCGGGCCCCGGCGCACGGTGGCGGCCGCGGCGATCACCACGCCCACCGCCACCGCGAAGGCGAGCTGGCCGAGCGGGTACATCCACGCCGAGTCGCCCCGGGCCACCACGGCGATGCCGAAGGCCACCAGCGCGGCCACCGCCGCGGCGGGGCCGAGCGAGGCCGGCGGGCGGCGCCACGTGCGGACCACCACCGCCACCACCACGCCCACGAGGATCGTGGCCAGGCGGGTGTCGGTGCCCTCGTAGAGCCGGGTGGGCTCGGCGCCGCGCCAGGCGAGGTAGCCGGTCCACATGGTCGACGCCGCCACGAGGGCTGCGAACGCGGGCACGAGCTGGCGGGGCGTGCGGGCCCGGCGGGCCAGCACCACGAGCAGCACGGGGAACAGCAGGTAGAACTGCTCCTCCACCGAGAGCGACCACAGGTGCCGCACCGGCGAGGGCGCGGCGGTGCCGGCGAAGTAGCCGACGTCGTCCAGGATGAACCGCCAGTTGGCCACGTAGGCGAGCGCGGCGTAGGCGTCGATGCGGATGTCCCGCAGGGTCAGCGGCTCGGCGAAGAACTGGGCGTAGGCGGCCACGCCCACCAGCACGAACAGCAGCGCCGGCAGGAGCCGGCGGAACCGCCCGCCCCAGAAGCCCACGAGGTCGATGCGGCCCGTGGCGCGTCGCTCGTTGATGAGCTTGCCGGCGATCAGGAAGCCGCTGAGCACGAAGAACAGGTCGACCCCGAGGTAGCCGCCCTTGGCCCAGCCGAAGCCCTGGTGGAAGCAGAGCACGGCGGTGACGGCGATGGCCCGCAGACCGTCGAGCGCACCGATGTGGCGCTGCCGAGACGGGGGCGCCGCCGCCGCCCGACCTGGTTCTGCGACTCGCGGCGAGGCAGGGGCTGCGATGACGACTCCTCGATGACCGGAGGTTCCGAAGGTAGCACCGGCCTTCCCGGGGGCCGCAGCAGGGCGGGGCCCGGCGCGGGCCGCCGGGTAGCGTCCCGGCGGTGCCGAACCACCCCGCCGCCGCCATCGGCGAGCCCCAGCCCAACGGCCCACCGGGGTTCGCGCCGCTGCCGCCTGGCGAGGTGGTGGCCGTGCCCGGCCGCGGCGCGGTGTTCACCCGCGTGGCCCCCGGACCGGCCGCCGACGCGCCGTGCCTGGTGCTGCTCCACGGCCTCACCGCCACGGCCGACCTGAACTGGTTCGCCGCCTTCGAGCCGCTCGCCGCCGCCCACCGCGTGGTGGCGCCCGACCAGCGCGGGCACGGCGGCGGCGTGGCCGCCGAGCGCTTCACCCTGGAGGATGCGGCCGACGACGTGGCCGGCGTGCTCGGAGCGCTCGGCGTGGACCGGGCGGTGGTGGTCGGCTACTCGATGGGTGGCGCCGTGGCCCAGGTGCTGTGGCGTCGCCGCCCCGAGCTGGTGGCCGGCCTGGTGCTGTGCGCCACGGCGGCCGACTACCGCGAGCGCACGGCGCGGGGCCGCTACCTCGAGCAGCCCCGTCGGGTGGCGGTGGCGGCGCTCGGGCGCACGCTGCCGGCCGGCCTGCGGGCCAGGGCGCTCGACCGCCTGCGGGCCGCGTCCAGCGCGAGCCTGCAGTCCGACACCGACCGCTCGTCACCCATCCAGCACTGGGCCGCCGGGGAGCTGGCCCGCAGCGACCCGTTCCGCGTGGCCGACGCCGGCGCCGTGTTGCGCCGCTACGTGGCGCCCGGCGACCTCGCCGGCATCGACGTGCCCGTGTCGCTGGTGGTCACCACGCGTGACGACGTCGTGCCCACCGCGGACCAGCGCGCCCTCGTCGGCCTCCTCCCGGCGGGCACCACGGTGCACGAGGTCGACGCCGGCCACGGCGCGTTCGTGGAGGACCTGGAACGCTTCGTGCCGGCGCTGGTGGCGGCGTGCGCCGACGTCGACGCCCGCCTCGCCGACCCCGGCTGACCGGCCGTGTCGGCGGGCTGACCGGCGCGCCGGCCCACGTCGAGCGGCGTCAGGGCTTGCGGACGGTGTAGCGGTAGGACCGCCAGTCGGTGCCGAGCAGGGGCTCGTCGACCACCCGCACCAGCTCGCCGCCGGCGGCGCGCACCGCCGACTCCACCTCGGCGCGGGGCATCCCGTGCAGCTCCATCACGCCCTCGTAGCCGTACTGGCGCTTGCGCCAGAGGTTGAGCAGCGCGTTGGGGACCAGGCGGTAGATCACGCCGCGCGCCGTCCACGCCGGGTGGCTCGGCACGGTGAACACGGCCACGCCGCCCGGACGCAGGACCCGCACGAACTCGCGCAGGTAGCCGGCCTTGTACCGGTTCTCGATGTGCTGGAGCACGATCAGCGAGAGGAGGAAGTCGAACGTGGCGTCACCGAACAGCGCGAGGTCGGGCCTGCCGTTCAGGTGGAACCGGATGCGGGCCGGGTCGGGGTTGAAGCCGTTCGCCTGCTCGATCATCGACGGCGCGATGTCGACGCCGTCGACCTCGGCGAAGGTGGCCGCCAGCGCCTGGGTGAGCCGTCCGACCCCGCAGCCGAAGTCGAGCGCCCGGCCCGGCTCGGGCGACGCGGCGGCGGCTTCGAGCTCGGCGAGGATCTCGCAAACGTGCTCGCGACCGGTGGCGAAGAAGGCCTCGCGGTCCCACTTGTTCCCGTGCTGGGTGGGGTCGGCGAGGATGGCCCACATCGGGTCCTCGCGGCCCAGCTGGTCCCAGTTCTGCTGGAGCTTGTCGAGGTCCACGGTGTGGCAACGCTAGTCGGTCGCCGGTTGGCCGCTCGGGGCGACGGGTAACCTCCCTCCCCGTGCGGCCACCCCACCCACACCGCTGGTGAGCGTCGCCACCGAGGCCCCCGGGCCGTCGCCGGCGGCGCCGCGGACGGCCCGTCGCACCTCCGCCATCCGCCACATCCCGGCGCTCGACGGGCTGCGCGGCGCGGCGGTGGGCGCGGTCCTGCTGTTCCACGCCGACCTGCTGACCGGCGGCTACCTCGGCGTCGACCTCTTCTTCGTGCTGAGCGGCTTCCTCATCACGACGCTGCTGCTCGGCGAGGTGGGCGAGACCGGTCGGGTGGACCTGCGGTCGTTCTGGGGCCGCCGGGCCCGTCGCCTCATGCCCGCCCTGCTGCTCGCGCTGCTGGGCGTGGCGCTCTACGCCGCGGTGATCGCCCGGCCGGTGGACCTCGGCCAGATCCGCGCCGACGGCCTGGCCACCCTGCTCTACGTGGCCAACTGGCACACGATCTGGCGGGGCTCGAACTACTGGGACATCGCCCTGGCGCCGTCGCCGCTCCAGCACACCTGGAGCCTGGCGATCGAGGAGCAGTTCTACGTGCTCTGGCCGGTGGTGGTGGCGGCGGTGGTGCGGCGCGGACCCAAGCGCACCATGGCCACCCGGGTCCGACGGTTCTGCCTCGCCGGCGCGGCCGTGTCCACCGCGCTGTTCGTGGGCCTCTACGCCGCCGGCGCGTCGGCCACCCGCGTCTACGAGGGCACCGACACCCGGGCCGTGGCCCTGCTGCTCGGCGCGGCCTTCGCCGCCTACCGGGTGGAGCGGCTCCGAGCCGGCCGGGCGCTGACCCCGATGCAGACCGAGGCGGCCGGCGTGGTGGCGCTCGTGCTGCTGGCGGTGGCGTGGGCGCTGCTCGACGGGCAGTCGTCGCTCGTCTACCGCGGCGCCCTGCCGGCGTGCAGCCTGCTCGCCGTGGTGGTGCTGGCCGCCGCGGTCGACGTGCGCTCGCCGGTGGTGGGCTCCATCTTCTCGCTCGCCCCGCTGCGGTGGCTGGGCCAGATCAGCTACGGCCTCTACCTCTGGCACTGGCCGGTGTACCTGGTGCTCAGCCCCAACCGCACCGAGCTCGACGGGTGGACCCTGTTCGCCGTGCGCTTCGCGGCGTCGGTGGCCATCTCGGTCGCGTCCTACGCGCTGCTCGAGCAGCCGATCCGCCGGCAGGTGTGGCGATTCCGCCGGCCGGTGGTCACCACCCTCGTGGCCATGGCTGCGGTGGCGGCGGTGCTGGTGGCGGCCACCGCCGGCGCGGTGGACCCCGTGCAGATCAAGGAGTCCGACGTGCTGCGCCGTGCCGCGGTGGAGGTGCCCGGGGCGCCGAAGCTGCTGTACGTGGGCGACTCGGTGGCGGCGTCGCTCGCCCAGCCGGTGATGAACGACCCCCGCAGCTACGCCGTGAACCCGGCCAACGACGCCGTCATCGGCTGTTCGCCGCTCAACGAGGGCGGCCACCGCGCCCGCGGCCGGGCCGGCGACATCTTGGAGGCGGTGCCGTGCGGGGCGTCGTTCGAGTCGTCGGTGGCCCAGTTCCGCCCCGACGTGGTGGTGGCCATCTTCGGCGCGCCGCCGGTGGACGAGCTCGAGCTGGGCGGTGCCTTCCGCCGGGCCTGCGACCCCGAGTACGAGGCCGAGATGGACCGCCGCTACCGGGACATGGTGGGCCAGCTCGACGCCGGCGGGGCCACCGTGGTGCTCGCCACCGTCGCCAGCTCGTCCGACCCGTGGCGCGACCCCGACGAGGCCCGCTACGTCGGCTGCGCCAACGACGTCATCCGGCGCATCGCCGAGGAGGAGCCGTCGGTGGTGCTCATGGACCTCGACGCCCACGTCTGCCCCAATGGGCCGTGCGCCATCGGCGAGGACCCCGACGTGCGCGCCGACGGGCTCCACTTCACCGGCCCGCGCGGTCCCGAGGTGGCGCGCTGGGTGGTGGACCAGGCCCTCGACGCCGTGAGCTGACCCCCGCTGCGCCCCCGGCCACCGGGCCGCCGCGCCTGGGGACGCAACGGAGGCGGGCACTAGCCTGCCGCCCACGGCGTGCAGGGCGCCGGTGCGCGATGACCACCCAGGAGGGCGCTCGGTGAGCGACGACCCCCGTTCCGACGAAACCACCGAAGCGCCCGCCGACGCGGGGGCCATCGGCAACGTCGACGACTCCGACTTCTGGGACGACGACGACGGCTGGGACGACCGCTCGCCCCGGCGCGGCTCGGGCGGCGGGGGCGGCGTGCCCCCGGCGTGGATCATCGGCATCGTGGTGGTGGCCCTCGTGGTCATCGCCGCCCTGGTGGTGCGCGGCGGCAAGGACGACAGCAACGACACCGCGTCGGGCGACGGCGGCCAGACCACCCAGCCCGCCGACGGCGGCGAGCAGTGCGCCACCTGGCCCGGGATCGGCGGCCTCGGCCGTCCGCCCATCGCCGACGAGCCCGGCATCCACGTCTGGAGCGACCTCGAGGGCTGGCACGTCAACCGCGTGCCCGGCGCCGGGGTCCCGGCGGTCACCGCGGTGATCACCAACAACGATGCCGACAACCCGCCCAAGGCCAAGGAGGGCGCCACCGGCGGCGCCACCGCGGCCATGGACGGCGCCACCCTCAGCCTGCTGATCCCCGACGGCACCGAGCCGGCCGAGGCCAGCTTCGAGCCCGGGGCCTACTCAACGGCGGTGGTGATCATCCTCAAGGACAGCGGCGGCACGCAGCTGCCGGTGGAGGCGTTCACGGTGGGCGGCGGCGACAGCCCGTCGGTCAACCCGATCACCGCCACCCAGGTCATGCAGCCCTGCGGCACCTGACCGAAGTTGAGCGTCTGACCATCAGGTTTCCTGCCACGACCGTGGTACACTGTCGCCCATGGCGATGGACCCCAACCGATGGACCCTCAAGACCCAGGAGGCCTTCAACGCGGCGATCGCCCGCGCCACGGCGTCCAACAACCCCGAGGTCACGCCCGACCACCTGCTCGCCGCCCTGCTCGGCCAGCAGGAGGGCGTGGTGCTCCCGATCCTCGAGAAGGTCGGCGCCTCGCCGGCCTCCCTGCGCAACCAGGCCGAGGACGCGCTGGCGCGCCTGCCCAAGGCCTACGGGTCCGAGGCCCGACTGTCGCGCGAGCTCAGCGCGGTGGTCGATGCTGCCGATGCCGCCCGCACCGAGCTGCACGACGAGTACCTCTCCACCGAGCACCTGCTCCTCGCCCTGGCCGACCGCCTCGGCGCCAGCAAGGAGGAGCTGCTCACCGCGCTGCGGGAGGTGCGCGGGTCCCACCGCGTCACCAGCCAGAACCCCGAGGAGCAGTACCAGGCCCTCGAGCGCTACGGGCGGGACCTCACCGAGGCCGCCCGCCAGGGCAAGCTCGATCCGGTCATCGGGCGTGACGAGGAGATCCGTCGCACCATCCAGGTCCTGAGCCGGCGCACCAAGAACAACCCGGTCCTCATCGGCGAGCCGGGCGTGGGCAAGACCGCCATCGTGGAGGGGCTCGCGCGCCGCATCGTGGAGGGTGACGTCCCCGAGGGCCTGAAGAACAAGCGGCTCATCAGCCTGGACATCGGGGCCCTGGTGGCCGGGGCCAAGTACCGGGGCGAGTTCGAGGAGCGGCTCAAGGCCGTGCTCAAGGAGATCACCGACGCCGAGGGCGAGGTCATCACCTTCGTCGACGAGATGCACACGATCGTGGGCGCCGGCAAGGCCGAGGGGTCCATGGACGCCGGCCAGATGATCAAGCCCATGCTCGCCCGCGGCGAGCTGCGGCTCATCGGCGCCACCACGCTCGAGGAGTACCGCAAGTTCATCGAGACCGACGCCGCCCTGGAGCGTCGGTTCCAGCAGGTCTACGTGGGCCAGCCCACGGTCGAGGACACCATCGCCATCCTGCGCGGGCTCAAGGAGCGCTACGAGGTGCACCACGGCGTGCGCATCCAGGACGCCGCGCTCGTGGCCGCCGCCGTGCTGTCCGACCGCTACATCACCGGGCGCTTCCTGCCCGACAAGGCGATCGACCTCGTGGACGAGGCCGGCTCCAAGCTGCGCATCGAGATCGACTCGCTGCCCACCGAGATCGACGTCGTGGAGCGGCGCATCCGCCAGCTCGAGATCGAGCGGGTCGCCCTGGCCAAGGAGACCGACGCCGCCTCGGTGGAGCGCCTGGCCGCGCTCGACAAGGAGCTGGCCGACCTCCAGGAGCAGTCGCTGTCGATGAAGGCGCACTGGCAGGGCGAGAAGGACGCCATCACCGCCATCCGCGCCCTGAAGGAGCAGCTCGAGGCCAAGCGCACCGAGGTGGAGCGCGAGGCAGACCTCGAGAAGGCGGCCGAGATCCGCTACGGCCAGATCCCCGAGCTCGAGCGCCAGGTCGAGGAGGCCACCGAGCGCCTCACCGAGCTCCAGGGCACCCAGCAGATGCTGAAGGAGGAGGTCGACGAGGAGGACGTGGCCGAGGTCGTGTCCAAGTGGACCGGCGTGCCCGTCACCCGGCTCATGGAGGGCGAGCTGGCCAAGCTCGTCCGCATGGAGGAGGTCCTCCACGAGCGCGTGGTGGGCCAGGACGAGGCCGTGGTGGCCGTGGCCAACGCCATCCGCCGCAGCCGCGCCGGCCTGTCCGACCCCGACCGGCCCATCGGGTCGTTCCTGTTCCTCGGGCCCACCGGCGTGGGCAAGACCGAGCTGGCCCGCACCCTGGCCGACTTCCTCTTCGACGACGAGCGGGCCATGGTCCGCATCGACATGAGCGAGTACATGGAGAAGCACGCCGTGTCCCGCCTGGTGGGCGCGCCCCCCGGCTACGTCGGCTACGACCAGGGCGGCCAGCTCACCGAGGCGGTGCGCCGCCGGCCCTACGCGGTGATCCTGCTCGACGAGATCGAGAAGGCCCACCCCGACGTGTTCAACATCCTGCTGCAGGTGCTCGACGACGGTCGCCTCACCGATGGCCAGGGCCGCACGGTCGACTTCACCAACACCGTGCTGATCATGACGTCGAACCTCCCCGGCGACCCGCTCACGCTGTTCAAGCCCGAGTTCGTCAACCGGATCGACGAGATCGTGCGGTTCCGCTCGCTCACCGAGGACGACCTGTCGCGGATCGTCGAGATCCAGCTCGCCGGCCTGCGGAGCCGCCTGGCCCAGCGCCGGATGAGCCTCGAGGTCACGGGGGAGGCCGAGTCGGTGCTCGCCAAGGAGGGGTTCGACCCGGCCTTCGGCGCCCGGCCGCTGAAGCGGGTGATCCAGCGCGAGATCGGCGACCGACTCGCCGTGCTCCTGCTCGAGGGCGAGGTCCCCGACGGCGCCACGATCACCGTCGACGCCACCGCCGACCACGAGATCACCATCACCCCGAGCTGACCCCCGCCGGCCTGCCCCGGCGAATGTGGTGCGCCCAGCGCGCGTTTCCGGTCGATTCCGGGGGTGCAGTTCGCTGACCCACACCCCGCGAACGTGCGGTACCGGAGCCGCGTTCGCGCCGGTTTCGCGCGTGAGGTTCGGCGTCAGCCGACGATCGTGGCCACGAGGGCGGCGAGCTGGCGACGGCCCGCCGGGTCGTCGCCCACCCGCAGCTCCCGGCTCGCCTGCGCGAGCACCAGGCCCCAGAGCAGGTCGGTGGCGGCGTCGAGGTCGGCGCCGTCGAGGCCGGCGTCGCCCAACGTCGCCACCACGGGCGCGAGCAGCTGCTGGTGGCTCTCGGCCAGCTCGGCCCGCTCGTCGGGCGCGAGGTCGGCCACCGCCTCGGCCATGGCCGCCACGAGCGCGTGCTCGGGCTGGCGGGCGTAGTCGATCTGCGCTTCGGCCCAGTGCAGCAGCCGCGCCGCGGGCGGGCCGTCGCCGGCGAGCAGCTCGGCCGACCGGGCGGCCTGGGCCGGCAGCTCGGTGCGGTACCAGCGCAGCAGGATCGCCGCCTTGTCGGGGAAGTAGCGGTACAGCGAGTTGCGGGCCAGGCCGACCTCGGCGGCGATGTCGGCCAGCATCACCGCGGCGTACCCCCGCTCGGCGAAGAGGCCGATGGCGGCGTCGAACACCGCCTGCTCCTGGCGGGCGACGTGCTCGGCCACGCTGGCGGCGGAGATGCGGGGCACGACGTCAGCCTCCCACGCCTGCCGTCCGCACGACCGGGCCGGTCAGGCGGCCGACGGTGCCACGTCGGCCACCCGGCCCCCGGCCAGCGCCAGCCGCCTGGTGCCCGCGGGCAGCTGCGCCGGGTTGTGGGTGACGATCAGGGTCGCCACCTGGCGCTCGGCGGCCTGGGCCAGGAGCAGGGCCGTGATCTCGCGTCCGCGGGCGTCGTCGAGGGCGGCGGTGGGCTCGTCGGCGAGCAGCACGGCCGGCTCGTTCATCAGCGCCCGGGCGATGCCCACCCGCTGGCGCTCACCGCCCGAGAGCTGCGCCGGTCGGTGGACCAGCCGGCCCTCCAGGCCCACCCCCACCAGCAGCTCCCGGGCCCGCTCCCGCGCCGCGCCGTCGAGCCGACCGGCCATGTGCGCCACGAGCTCCACCTGTTCGAGGGCGGTGAGCGACGGGAACAGGTTGGCGGTCTGGAACACGAACCCGATCGACGTCCCCCGGAGTCGGGTCAGCGCCTTGCGCGACAGGCCGCTGGCGTCGGTGCCGGCCACGCGCACCGTGCCGGCGTCGGGGCGGCGGAGCAACCCGGCCACGGCGAGCAGGGTGGACTTGCCGGACCCCGACTCGCCGGTGAGGGCGATCACCTCGCCCGCGCCCACGGCGAGCGAGAGGTCGTCGAGGATCGTGAGGCGATCGGGGCCGTCGTTGACGGCGACGGTGACGTGGTCGAGCGAGACGGTCACGGGGTGCTCCTCAGTGCTCGGCGCCGAGGGCGATGAGCGGGTCGACGGACGTGATGCGGCGGATGGCCACCAGGGCGCCGGCCATGCCGAGCACCACGAGGACGACGGCCGACGTGAGCACCGGGCCGGTCTGCAGGCTGAACGGCACGTCGGCGCCGGCGAGTTGGCCGAGGCCCACGCCCACCGCCGTCCCGAGCGCGGTGGCCGCCACCAGCACCACAGCGAGCTGACCGAGGGCGTCTCGCACCACGTACCAGCTCGACGCGCCGAGCGCCTTCATCAGGCCGATCTGGCGGGTGCGCTGCACGGTCCACACCATGAAGAAGGCGCCGACGATGAGCGCCGAGATCACGAGGAGGAAGCCGCGGATCAGCGCCATGGTGGCGGTCTCGGCGGCGTAGCCGGGCGACCCGGCGTAGGCGTGGGCCTTGGTCTCGGTGGCGGTGCCGGCCTCTCGGTCGATCGCCGCCAGGTCCGCCCCGTGGTCCCGGATGGCGATGGCGGAGAAGCGGCCGTCCGCGTTGTCGCCGTACACGAGCCGCTGCCAGGTCTCGAGGGACGTGAAGGCGATGTCGACGTGGCCGTAGGAACCGGTGTAGGTGAAGCCGAGCACCGGCAGCTCGACGTCGGGACCGGCGATGGTGATCCGGTCGCCCACCTCCACGCCCTCGTCGCGGAACGTGTCGCTCAGGACCACGCCGGCCGGACCGCCGAGCGCCGCCTGGGCCTCGGCGCGAGGGGCGAGGAAGCTGCCCGGCGGCGTCCCGAACAGGGCGAGGTCCAAGGTGTCGCCCGAGGTGGTCTTGGCGTTGAAGAACGACACGCCGAGCGGGGCGACGTCGACGTCGTCGGCCGCCTCCCACGGGCCCAGGTTCTCGTCGGTCAGCGTGGAGCGGCTGAAGCTGCTCTCGGCGCCGGGCTGCAGGGCCAGGTGGGTGAGGGGGAGGCCGCGCAGGCCCGAGATCCCGTCGTCCACCAGCCCGGTGGCCAGGCCCGAGAGCAGGGTGGTGAGCAGCGCCACGAGGGCGATCACCACCCCCACGAGCACGAAGCGGGCCCGGCCCACCTTCAGGTCTCTCCATGCGAGGAACACGCTCGTCGCCTTGCTGCGCTCGGGCGCCGGCTCCGTTGCCGACGCAGTGTCGACAACATAGCGACACCACGTCGACAAGTGCCAGGCGCGACCTCGGGCCCGACGTCAGGAGCGAGAGCGGTAGAGATCTCGCAGCAGGGCGACCTCGGCCAGGTGGTGGATCGCCTCGCGGTGGATGTGGAGGACGAGCGCGGCGTAGGGGAGCTCGGCGAAGGGCCCCTCGGCGGGACCCACCGGATCGGCGAGCCGGTCCTCACCGAGGCCGCGGACCCCGGCCACCCACGCCTCGTACGCGTCGTCGAGCTGGGCCAGCGCGCCGTCGGCGGTGGGGGACCACTCGGCGGTGGCGTAGTCGATCGGCTCGCCACCGAAGTGCGACGCGTTGCGCATGGCGAACACGCCGACGATCACGTGTCCGAGACGCCAGGCGATCGTGGGCACCGGCGCCGGCATCGGCTCGGGGAACTCGAAGTCGAGCACCCACCCGCCGGCGCCCGCCGGCATGGCCGAGGTCGCTTCGCCCTTCCGGCGGAGGTTCCAGGCGTTCGGGGCCGGTTCCCAGAGATACTCCTCGTCGGTGAGGCCTTCGAGCCGGGGTCGGGCCTGGCCCTCCCAGTGGAAGGTGAGCTGCTCGAGGAGGAGGGCGTTGAGGTCCATGCCCCGGGGTCTACCCGTCGACCGGGACCGATCCGGTCCGCATCTGTGGGGGCCCGACCGGCCAGAGGGTCGTCGTGGCACCATGCGATCGGTTCGGCCGTGGTGCCGTCATCCTTGCGAGGTGTTCGATGCTCTTCCCCGTCGCCCTGCACCCGTCGATCGGCGACGGCTCGGTCACGGTGGCGTTCCGTCGATGGAAGCGCCCGACCGTGGTGGCGGGTGGGACGCTGCTCACGGCGGTGGGCCAGCTCGCGATCGACGCCGTCGACGAGGTGGACGAGGCCGACCTGACCGACGCCGATGCCCGGGCCGCCGGACATCCGTCGCTCGACGACCTGCGGGCGACGTTCCGCCCAGGGGACGACCGGACCCTGTACCGCATCCGCTTCCACGTCGCGGGTGACGATCCGCGGGCTGCGCTGCGAGCCGACGACGACCTGGACCCCGACGGCCGGCGCTCGATCGACGAGCAGCTGGCGCGCTGGGACCGAGCATCGGCGTCGGGTCCCTGGACCGTCGCCACGCTGCAGGCGATCGGCGCGGCTCCGGGCGCGCCATCTCGCCTGCTCGCGCCGGAGCTCGACGTCGACCAACCGACCCTGAAGCGACGCGTGCGGCAGCTCAAGGGACTCGGGCTGACCGAGAGCCTGGAGGTGGGGTATCGCCTGTCGCCCCGGGGACGCCGCTACCTGGACCCCTGAGCTCGTCGGAGCCACGAACCTCACGCGCGAAATCGGCGCGATCGCGGCTGGTGGACCGCACATTCGCTGGGGTGCTCGGCGACCCCGGAACTGGACTTCGTGCTCGGAATCGACCAGAAGGGTCGTGGGGCGCACCACATTCGTGGGGGTGGGGGTGGCTGCGGTGAGGGGCGGGATCAGGCGGGGTAGGGGGTGAGGTCGGTGGCCTTGGTGGTGAGCCAGACGTCGGTGCCCACGCCCAGGGACAGGGCGACGAGGGCGGCGGGGGTGATCTCGGCCACGAGCGGGACCGGGCCGGCGACGTGCACGCGGACGCGCTCGCCCAACAGGTCGACGGCGTCGACGGTGCCCGGCCACAC